>DATFFV010000371.1:0-13426 GCA_035249885.1 Gammaproteobacteria bacterium
GGCCCGTCGATCCACTGACGTACGCAGCGGTTGCCGCCGGGTTGCTCGGCATCGCCGCGCTCGCGAGCTACGTGCCGGCGCGGCGGGCATCGACCGTCGATCCCGCAGAGTCGTTGGCCGCGGAGTAGGGTCATGCCTGACGGGTTACGCGATCTCCGCTACTCGTTGCGTCAGCTCGCGCGCTCGCCGGGCTTCACGGCGGTCGCCGTATTGACGCTCTCGATCGGCATCGGCGCGAACACCGCGATCTTCAGTGTCGTCAACGAGCTGCTGCTGCGCCCGCCGGCACACGTCGTGGACCCGGAGCGCGTCGTGTCGATCTGGACCAGCGACTTCAGCGGTCCGCTCTACGGCGCATCATCGTTTCCCGACTATGAATCCTTCCGTGAGCACCGCGACATCATGGCCGACGTCGCGGCGTTCGGGCTCGTGCCCGGCAATCTTGTCGAGCCCGATGAAACCGTCCGCCTCACGATCGAGGAAGTCAGCACCAACTACTTCGACGTGCTCGGCGTCCGTGCGGCGACGGGCCGACTCCTCCGCTCGGGTGCAGAAGACGAGGACTCACCGGTCGTCGTCCTCGGCCATACGTTGTGGCGCAACCGTTTCGCGGCGGATCCGGCCGTTGTTGGGCGTACGGTGCGCATCAACGCCGGCACGTTCACGGTCGTCGGCGTGGCCCCCGAAGGTTTCGAAGGCAGCCAGCGCATCTTTGGTGGCGTAGACGCGTGGGTGCCGCTCGAGACGCTGGAGGGGCGGCCGGGCCGCCGCGCCGAGCGAGGCTCGCGCGGCCTGATGTTGCTCGGCCGGCTGCAACCCGGCGTGTCGCTCGAAGAGGCGCGCGCGCGTTATGCGGTGGTCGCGAGCCAGCTGCTGGCCGCCTACCCCGAGGTGTGGCGCGACGTCACGAATCGCGGGCGCGCGATCACGATCCTTCCCGAAAGCGAGTCGCGCGTCCCGCCGGAGCTGCGCGGCGCCGTTATCGGTTTCCTGGGCCTGCTGCTCGCGGGCTTCGCGCTCGTGCTCCTGATCTGCTGTGTGAACGTGGCGAATCTGCTGCTCGCGCGCGGTGTGGCGCGCGTGCGCGACGTTGCGATCCGCGTTTCGCTCGGCGCGTCGCGTGCACGGCTCATCCGGCAGCTCATGACCGAAAGCGTGGCGCTTGCGGCGCTCGGCTGCGGCGGTGCGATCCTCGTGACCTATACCGCGACGCGTCTGCTTGCGCGGTTTCGGCCGCCCGGCGACCTAACGCTCGACGTCGGCGTCGATTGGCGCGTGCTCGGCTTTGCACTAGCTGCTGCGGTCGTTGCCGCTGCGACGTTCGGGCTAGCCCCGGCGTTGAACCTCACTCGGCTCGGCGCTTCGGCGGCGCTGAAGGACGGCGCGCTCGCGGCCGTCGGGAAAAGTCGCTTCGGACTGCGCGGCGCCCTGATCGCCGCGCAAGTGTCCGTCTCGTTGGTTCTGCTCGTGTGCGCCGGGTTGTTTCTGCGCAGCTTGCAGCAAGCTGCGACGGTAGATCCCGGCTTCGACGCGGATAACGTCGTCGTCGCGTCTTTCGATCTTCGGACCCAGGGCTATCCCGAGCCGCGCGCCCGTGCCTTCTACGCGGAGCTCACGGAACGCATTGCGGGCCTGCCCGGCGTTCGCGCCGTCACGCTCGCGCAGAGGGTGCCGTTGTCGGGAGACGGCGGCCGACGCCGCGCCGGCGTCGAGGGCTACGAGCCGCAGCCCGGCGAGGACATGGAGTTCAACTTCAACGTCGTCGGAGCCGAATACTTCGAGGTCATGCGCGTGCCGCTCGTGCGCGGGCGCGGGTTCACGGCCGCTGATCGCGAAGGTTCGCCGCAGGCGGCCGTGGTCAACGAGGCCTTCGCTGCGCGCTATTGGCCGGGCCAGGATCCGATCGGCAAGCGGCTCACCGCTTTCTCCGGCGCAACGTCCATAGAGATCGTCGGCGTCGCGCGGGACGGCAAGTATCAGATGCTCATGGAAACGCCGCTCCCGTATATCTATCGGCCGTTTCTCCAGGACTACGAGGAGATGACGTTGCACGCGCGCGTGGCGCGGAACGCGGACGCGTTCCTCCCGCTGCTGCGACGCGAGATCCGTGAGATCGATGGCCAGCTGCCGATCGTGAGGCTCGCGAGCATGCGCAGCGAAATGGCTTTCGCGACGCTGCCGCAGCGCATCGCCGCGACATTGCTCGGCGCTTGCGCCGCGCTCGCGCTGTTGCTCGCGGCCGTGGGGCTCTACGGCGTCGTGGCGTACGCCGTGAGCCAGCGCACGCGCGAGATCGGCATTCGCATGGCACTCGGGGCGAGCCGCCGCGTTGTCGTGCGCCTGGTGCTCGCGGGCAGCATGAAGGTCGTCGGGCTCGGGCTTGCGATCGGCTTCATGCTCTCGCTCGTCGCGGGTCGCGCCGTCGAGTCGTTTCTCGGCGACGTAAGCGCCGCGGATCCGATTGCGCTGGTTGCGGGTCCGCTCGTCATGATCGCATGCGCGCTCGTCGCGAGCTGGTTGCCGGCGCGTCGCGCGGCACGCATCGATCCGATGCGGTCGCTGCGCGAGGAATAGAAAGGAGTGATGCCGATGCAACTGGCGCAGACGTTTCGCAGGCTCGCTCGAGCGCCGGGGTTCACGCTGACGACTGTGCTCACGCTCGCCGTCGGCATCGGTGCGACGACCGCGATCTTCAGCGTCGTCAACGGCGTGCTGCTGCAACCCCTGCCGTACCCCGATTCCGATCGCCTCGTCGAGCTCCGCCAGCGCTCGGTCAACACCGGCAACAACTGGCTGCCGATCTCGCCGCCGATCTACTTCACCTACCGCGACCACAATGAGACGCTCGAATCGATCGTTCTCTGGACGCGAGGCACGGCGAACATCACGGGCAGCGCCGAGCCGGAGGAGGTGCCGACGATCCGAACGACATTCGAGCTGCTGCCGACGCTCGGTGTCGTGCCGGATCTCGGTCGCGGGTTCGACGCGAACGACGACGCGGTCGGCAGCCCCAAGACGGTCGTGCTGTCGCACGCGTATTGGCAGCGTCGCTTCGGCGGCGCCGGCGATGCCGTCGGGCGCACGCTCGTCGTCGACGGGGCGCCGCACGAGATCATCGGCGTGTTGCCGCGAGATTTCCGCTTCGAGCGCGACACGGCCGACATTCTGCTGCCGATGCAACTGAACCGCGCGACGGCGTTCGTCGGTCCGCTCGGCGAGAGGGGCCTCGCGCGCCTGCGCGCCGGCGTGACGACCGCAGAGGCGAACGCGGATCTCGAGCGGCTGTACTCGGTCATGCTCGCGACGTTTCCGTCGATGCCGGGCATGAATCCGGAAGTTTTCCGCAATCTGCGGCTCGCACCCGATGTCGTGACGCTCAAGGACGCGGTGGTCGGCGATCTCGGTGACGTGCTGTGGATTCTGCTCGGCACGATCGGCATCTTGCTGCTCGTCGCGTGCGCCAACGTCGCCAATCTGCTGCTCGTGCGGACAGAAGGGCGCAGCCGCGAGCTCGCAGTCCGGGCCGCGCTCGGCGCCTCGCGTGTGCGCTTGGGTGGCGGGCTGCTGCTCGAGAGCGCGCTGCTCGCGCTGGTCGGCGGAGTGTTGGGTCTAGCACTGGCGACCATCGTTCTCCCCTCGCTCTTGGGGCTGGCGGCGGCCGAGCTGCCGGATGTTCTTGAAATCGCCGTCGACCCCACCGTGATCGTTTTTGCGCTCGCGACGTCGATCGGTGCGGGGCTCTTGTTCGGCGCGCTGCCGGCGTTGAAGCACGTGGCCGCGGGCGGGGCGAAGACGCCCGTCGCCGGGCGTGCGCACACGGAAGGCCGCGATCGTCGCCACGCTCAGCGCGTGTTGGTCGTCGGCCAAGTGGCGCTCGCGCTCGTCCTGCTCGTGGCCGCGGGCCTCATGATCCGCTCGTTCCAAGAGCTGCGAAACATCGACCCGGGGTTCGTCGATCCGGAAGAAGTCCAGACGGTGGCGATCACGGTACCTCAGGGCTCCGTGCCCGAGTTCGCGCGCGTGATTCAGATGCTCAGCGACATGCAGGATCGGCTCGCCGAGATCCCCGGTGTCGAGGACGTCGGCTTCGTGTCGCGTTTGCCGCTCGAGCTCGGGCCGAGCGGCGGGTTCTTCTTGGAGGACCGGCCGGGCGCCGAGGGTGTCGCGCCGCCCCAGAGCGAATTTCGCTACACGTCGCCGAACCTCTTCGAGACGCTGGGTACGCCGCTGGTCGCGGGCCGCACGTTCGACTGGGCGGATCATCGCGGCACGGCGCGCCGCATCATCGTGTCGGAGAATCTCGCGCGAAGAGAGTGGGGGACGCCGGAACGGGCGCTCGGCAAAAGGTTGCGCATGACGCCGGCCGAGCCATGGGGCGAGATCGTCGGTGTCGTCGGCGATGTCCGCAACGAGCTCCTCGAAGCGCCGGCGCCGACGGCCGTCTACATGACTCTCGCCGAGCCCCTGGCCCAGTTCATCGCGCGCAGCGTCCGGTTCGCGATTCGCAGCGAGCGCGTCGGGACGGCCGCGTTCATGCTGGACATCCAGCGAGCGATCTGGTCCGTCGACCCGACTTTGCCGCTCGCGAACGTGCAGACGCTCGGCGACATCTACGACCGATCGATGGCTCGCACGTCGCTGACGCTCGTGCTGTTGGGCATCACGGCCGCAATGGCTTTGCTGCTCGGCCTGCTCGGTATCTACAGCGTGATCAGCTACATGCTGGCGCAGCGCACGCGTGAGATGGGGATCCGCATGGCGCTCGGTGCGAGGGACGCGAGCCTGCGGCGGTTGCTGCTCGGGCACGTCGTCGCGCTCGTTGCTGTCGGCGTGGCCGTCGGCCTCGTCGGAGCCGCGGGTTTGACGCAACTCATGAAGTCACTCTTGTTCGGCGTGACCGCGCTCGATCCCGTAACCTACGTCACGGTGTGCGCCATGCTCGTCGTAACGGCTCTCGTGGCCGGCTATCTCCCGGCGCGGCGCGTCACGCGCATCGATCCGATGCGCGCGTTGCGAGAGGAGTAGCGGTGATGGCAACGCTGCGTAAGGACATCAGCCACGCGTGGCGTATGTTCCGCGACAACGAGCTGTTCACGGCGACGGCGTTACCTTCTTGCGTCTTGTCTTTCGAGCGGGTGCTGCCAAGCCAACAGTCGTTCATCGGCCGTGATGAGCGTGGCCTCGTGAGCGACAGCCGTGGCGACGATGAATCGGTCGGCCGGATCGTCGTGCAGTCCCGCGAGGTCGAGTGCACGCAAGGCGATGTTGCCGTCGAGCGGCAGCTCAACGGCTCCGGCCGCGAGCACGGCGTTCCGCCATTCGCGCACGGGTGTCGGCAGCCGAAGCCGGCCCCGCGTCTCCAGAAGACCGACTTCCCAGAACGCAATGGCCGGCACGGCGAGCTCGCCGTTCGCCCACCGGCGATCGATCGCGGCCCGCGCCTTGCGCCCGAGCTTGCGATCGTCGCTGGCGGCCCAGAGCAGGACGTGTGTGTCGAGCACCATCACTTGCCGGTTTCCCAGAGCTCCGCGTCGATCGGCGACACGATGTCTCCGGTAAGCTCGATCTGTCCCTTGTGCAGCCCAATGAGCGACTTGGCGCGCGGGGGGCGGTGCGGCCGCAGCTCCGCGACGGGCTTGCCGTTCTTCGTGATCGTGAGCGTTTCGCCGGTTCGCGCGACGTGGTCCATCAGTGCGAGGCACTTGGCCTTGAACTTCGACGCTTGAATGGTCGCCATGCGAAGCCTCCTTCCCGATGTGGCCACCATTATGCCTATGGTCACCAAAGTGGTCAAAATCCGCTAGCCCTTTCGCGAAGCCGGCGAAATCAAAGGGATAAGCATGGAAACGCTCGTCAACATCGCGATCTTCTCCGTCGTCAACGCCGTGCTGCTGAAGCCCGTCCCGTTCCCCGAGCCCGATGCGCTCGTGCAGTTGATGAACGCGAACAACGGCGCGGCGACCGGCCCCGCCTCGTCGCCTGCGAAGTACATGCACTGGCGCGCGCAGACCGACGTGCTCGAGCACGTCGCCGCCGGGCGCAACGTCTCGCTGAATCTTGAGCAAGGCGACCTGCTCGAGGCCATCCGTGCGGCTCAAACGAGCGCGGAGTACCTCGGCGCGTACCGACCGCCGCTCGTCATGGGCCGGTGGTTCACGGCCGAAGAGGACCTGCCGAACGCGGGCGACACGAATGAGCTTCGCGAGGCTAGGCAGCTTGCTGTTTTACCGGAAACGCCCCCCGCGCGCGCGCCTCTAGGATGACGACCTCGACAACCGTGCCATCGGCGGCGAAGCTCACGTGGGTGTTCCAGTCCTGCGACGTTTCTCGCGCCACGGGCTTGTCGGCGACGTGGATCACGAGCGTGTCGTCTTTCTCGAAGTACGTGATCCGCATGGGTGTCCTCATGAGAGCTCGAAGCGATGCATCACGGTCTTTACCACGAGGGTGTCGTCGAGCAGGACGGCTGCGACGCACAACAAGTTGTCGTCCCGATCCGCATACTTTTTATAGATCCACAACCGCGTGGCATCTTTGTAGCGCGTTTCGCCGGAGTCGATCAAGTCGAGAAGCCGCGCGTCGTCGATGCCGCGTTCCTCCATCCGTTGTTGGGCGTGACGCGTTACACCGATCGTTCGTTGAAAACGTTGGCTCCGCATCCGCGAACGCTAGGCGGCGCGGGCCATGCAACCAACAACAGAATCTGGCCGGTTTGCGGCATTTGACGGGCGAGGAGTGACGCGATGGAAACGCTGCGTCAGGACATCAAGCACGCCTGGCGCATGTTCCGCGAGAACAAGCTGTTCACTGCGACCGCGCTCGTCGCGCTGACGCTCGGCATCGGCGTCAACATCGCCATCTTCTCCGTCGTCAACGCCGTGCTGCTCAAGCCCGTGCCTTTCGCGGAGCCTGATCGTCTGGTGACGCTGATGATCAGCGCCAACCGGAACCCCGTGATGGCAGCCGCCTCGCCGGCCCAGTTCGTGTACTGGCGGACTCTGACGGACGTATTCGAAGACGTCGCCGCGGTCACGAGCACCTCTCTGAATTACACGGCCGGCGATACACCGGAGCGCTTCAGCGCGGCTCGAGTGTCGGAAGCGTACTTCCGGGCTCTGCGCGCGCCGATTGCCCATGGCCGCACCTTCACGCCGGAAGAGGATCGACCGGGCGGCGCTGCCGTTGCCGTCGTGAGCCACGAGTTCTGGGTGCGGCGTCTCGGGTCGGATCCGAGCATCGTCGGTCGCCCGATCACGCTCGACGACGCCCCCTACACCGTGGTCGGCGTCGCCGGCCCGGAGCTCGACCTGCGCGAGCACGGGAGGCCTCAGGTCTGGCTGCCGCTCAGGACCGATCCGGCCACGACCGATCGTCTCTACCTCTATCAAGTCGTCGCTCGGCTCGCGCCGGGTGTCACGCTGACTCAGGCTCAAGAGCGCCTTGAGGCTTCCGTGGCTGCGTTCCGCGACCGATTCCCCGGGGTGCTCGGTCCACGCGCGGGGTTCAGCGCGTTGCCTATGCAGGCCGCAAGCGTCGGGCGCAGCGCGCGCACCACGCTCTACCTGCTGTGCGGCGCCGTGACCTGCGTGCTGCTGATCGCGTGCGCGAACGTCGCCAACCTGCTGCTCGTGCGCGCCGGCGCCAGGCGCCGGGAAGTCGCGATCCGCTCCGCGCTCGGAGCCAGTCGCGGCCGCGTGATGCGACAGCTGCTCGTCGAGAGCGGCCTGCTGGCAGTCGCGGGCGGGGCGCTTGGGCTCGTTGCCGGTTACGTGGCCATGCGCGCGTTGCTGGCGATCAACACGGCCGGTTTGCCGCGCCTCGGAGAAGCGGGAGCGCTGGCCGGTTTGGACTGGCGCGTCATCGCGTTTACGGGCGTGCTCGCGTTCGCCACGACGTTGTTGTTCGGTCTTGCCCCGGCTCTCGCCGGTTCGCGCGTCGACCTCGTAGAGGTCATCAAAAGCGCGGGCAGCCGCGTGTCCGGTGGCGGTTGGCAGAGCAGGCTGCGCTCGACGCTGGTCGTGGCGGAGATCGCGCTGGCCGTCGTACTGCTGATCGGCGCGGCGCTTTTCGTTCGTGCCTCGCTCGAGTTGAGCCACGTCGATCCGGGGTTCGACTCGCGCGGCTTGTTGACCGTGCAGACCTCGCTGTCCGGCCCGCGCTTCACTACGACGGCCGGTGTCGAAGAGGTCATCCGTAGCGGACGCGAACGCGTGCGTGCGATACCCGGTGTGGCCGACGTCGTCGCGAGCTCGAGCGTTCCGATGCAACCGGGATGGGGCATGCCGTTCAACGTGGTCGGGCGCGTCGACGCCGGGCTCTACACGGGTAGCAACACCGTCGTGTTCAGCTCGCCGGGTTACTTCGAGATACTCGGAATGCCCGTGCTGCGCGGGCGTTCGTTCGACGACGGTGATCGTGCCGGAACACTCCCGGTCGCGATCATCAATGAGACGCTCGCGAAACGGCATTGGCCCGACGGCGCCGATCCCCTCGCGGACCGCATGGTGATCGGCGGCGGCGCGGCGAACATGCGTGAGTATGCCGACGAGCCTGCCCGCCAGATCGTGGGCATCGTGGCGGACGTACGCACGACCGATCTCGCGAGCCGGCCCGAGCCCGTCATGTACGTGCCTCACGCCCAGTTGCCCGATGCGTTGAGCGCTCTCGTCGTGTCGTCGCTGCCGACGACTTGGCTCGTGCGCACGGAGGGCGACCCGGCGGCGCTGGCGAGGACGGTACAGGACGAGCTGCGGATCGCCACGGGATTGCCGGTCAGCGCCGCGCGAACCATGGAGCAGGTCGTGTCTCTCTCCGTCTCGCGCCAGCGCCTGCACACGTTGCTGATGAGCGTGTTCGGCGCGGCGGCGCTGCTCCTCGCGACGATCGGGATCTATGGCGTCGTGGCCTACTCGGCGCAGCAACGCACGCAAGAGCTCGGCATCCGCTCGGCGTTGGGAGCCGAGCCGCGTCGGCTGAGGTCGATCGTGCTGCGCCAAGGCGTTGCATTGATCGCGGGCGGTGTCGGCGCCGGGCTGGTGGGGGCGTACTATCTCGCCAACCTTCTGGCAGCGTTCTTGTTCGGCGTCGAGCCGCACGACGGCGCCGTGTTCGCAGCCGTGCCGGCATCGTTGTCGGCGGTTGCACTGGCTGCCGTGTGGTCGGTAGCGCAACGGGCGAGTTGCGTCGACCCGCTTAGAACCTTGCGCCAAGAGGCATAGGAAAAGAGGAGCGATTTCGGCATGGAAACCCTTCGGAGTGACATCAAGCACGCATGGCGCATGTTCCGCGAGAACAAGCTGTTCACGGCGACGGCGCTCGCCGCGCTCACGCTCGGCATCGGCGTCAACATCGCGATCTTCTCCGTCGTCAACGCCGTGCTGTTGAAGCCCGTGCCGTTCCCCGATCCCGACACGTTCGTGCAGTTGATGAACGCCAACAACGGCGCGGCGACGGGTCCGGCTTCGTCGCCGGCGAAATACATGCACTGGCGCGCGCAGACCGACGTGCTCGAGCACGTCGCCGCGGGGCGCAACGTCTCGTTGAACCTAGAGCAAGGAGACGTGCTCGAGGCCATCCGCGCGGCTCAAACGAGCGCGGAGTACTTCGGCGCGTACCGGCCGCCGCTCGTCATGGGCCGGTGGTTCACGGCCGAAGAGGACCTGCCGAACGCCGGCCACACGGTCGTGTTGAGCTACAACTTCTGGACGCAGCGGATGGCGAGCGATCCCGACATCCTCGGCAAGAGCATCACGCTGTCCGGCAATCCCTACACCGTCGTCGGCGTCGTTGGCCGCGAGTTCGACGTGCGCGATTTTGGCCCCGCGCCCGAGGTCTGGGTCCCGTTCCAGCTCGATCCGAACACGACGGATCAGGGCCATTACTTCGCGACGGTGGGTCGCCTCAAGCCCGGTGTCTCGCTCGACCAGGCACAGGCGCGGCTCCTGGCGTCGGCGGGCGCGTACCGCGACCGTTACGGCGTAGCGGCGATGCCACCGACCGGGGGCTTCAGTGCGATCACGCTCCAGGAAGCGCTCGTGCGCCAGGCGCGACCGACGCTGCTCGTCGCGCTCGGCGCCGTCGGCTTCGTGCTGTTGATCGCGTGCGCGAACGTCGCGAACCTGCTGTTGATCCGCGCGACGGGTCGACGGCGCGAGCTCGCCGTGCGCGCCGCGCTCGGCGCGGGACGCTGGCGCGTCATGCGCCAGTTGTTGACGGAGAGCCTCATGCTGTCGCTCGCGGGCGGCGCGCTCGGGCTCCTCGCGGGCTATGTCGGCATGCGCGCGCTGTTGACCGTGAACACGGCCGGTTTACCGCGGCTCGGGGACGCGGGCTCATTGCTCGGCATGGACTGGCGGATCGTCGCGTTCACGGTCGTCTTGTCGATCCTGACGGGCATCCTGTTCGGGCTGATTCCCGCCGTCGTCGCGTCGCGCACCGACTTGAATGCCGTCATCAAGGACTCGGCCAGTCGCTCGGGTAGCGGCTTCCGCCAAAACAAGACGCGCTCCGCGCTCGTGCTCGTCGAGGTCAGCCTCGCCGTCGTGCTGCTCGTCGGCGCCGCGCTGCTGATCCGCACGTCGCTCGCGCTCAGCACCGTCGATCCAGGCTTTGTGACCGACAACGTGCTCATCATGCGCACGTCGCTGTCGGGGCCGGGGTACCAGCGCGCCGAGGTCGTCGATCAGACGGCGCGTTTGGCGCTCGAGCGCATCCGCGAGATTCCGGGCGTCGCGGCCGGCTCGATGACGTGCTGCGTGCCGTTGCAGGGCGGCCTTGGCCTGCCATTCAACATTATCGGCCGCACGAACGAGGGGCCGTTCACGGGCGGCTCTGGCGTTCACTTCGCCGTCGCAGGGTACTTCGACACGTTCGAGATTCCCGTCGTCCGCGGCCGCCCGTTCAACGCTACCGACACGGCCTCGAATCCGCCCGTCATCATCATCAACGAGGCGCTGGCGAATCAATACTGGAAGGACGGCGGTGATCCGCTCGCGGATCAAATGCTCGTCGGTGGGGGTGCCGCGAACATGAAGGAGCTCACCACCGAGCCCGTGCGCCAGATCGTCGGCGTCGTCGGCGACGTGCGTACCGGTAGCATCGCGCAGAATCCCGGACCGATGATGTATCTGCCGGTGGCGCAGATGCCGGACGCTTTGAACGCGATGATGCAGGGCATGGGCCCCATGGGCTGGGTGATCCGAACCAGCGCCGAGCCCGGAACCGTGTCGCGGCAGATCCAAGACGTCATCCGCGAGACGACGGGCGTGCCCGTGACGAACGTCCAGAACATGGGCGACATCGTCTCGCTGAACACTTCGCGGCAGCGGTTGAATATGCTGCTGATGACGATCTTCGGCGTGTCCGCGCTCGTGCTCGCGGCGATCGGCATCTATGGCCTCATGGCGTACTCGGTGCAGAACCGCACGCAGGAGATCGGCATTCGCATGGCGCTCGGCGCGCAGGCCGACCGCGTGCGCTGGAGCATCGTGGGGCAAGGCATGATGCTCGTGGGCGTCGGCATCGTGGTCGGCATCGTCGCGGCGTTCTTCCTGGCCACGTTCCTCGCAGCCGTGCTCTACGGCGTGCAAGCGCGCGACGTCATGGTCTTCGTCGGCGTACCAACCGTGCTCGCGGCGACGGCGTTCGGCGCCGTGTGGATTGCGGCGCGGCGCGCGAGCCGCATTCATCCGCTCGAGGCGTTGCGGTACGAATAGCTTGGGGGTTCACGGCAGGAGCTTGACAATAACGTCCCAGACGTTAATGCTATTAACGTCATGGACGTTAATACGCGCAACCGGCTGTTTTCAGAGGGCAAAATCGACCGCGAGGATCTCTGGCCGAAGATCACGGAGTACGAGCAACAGCCGTGCACGTTTCGTTTCAGCTTCGGCTTGGACGCGCTGCCCGCTGAAGCCGGCATCATCCTGATTCGCGGGCCGCGCCAATTCGGCAAGAGCACCTGGCTCGAGCTCGCGCTCAAAGGGACGCTCGAGGAGTACGGTGCCGGGTCCGGCTACTTCTTGAACGGCGATGACGTCACCGACGCCGACGAGCTCGAAAGCCGCGTGCTGGAGATCGTTTCGCTATTCCATCCGGAAGCGGGCGTGAAGCGGTTGTTTATCGACGAAGTATCGGCGGTGCCGAGCTGGGAACGAGCTTTGAAGCGTATCGCCGACCGCGGTCACCTTCGCGACGTGCTCGTCGTGACTACGGGATCGAGGGCCGCCGACATTCGTCGCGGGTCCGAACGGCTCCCCGGGAGAAAGGGGAAACTCAAGCGAACCGAATTCCTTTTTACGGGGGTCTCGTACAAGGACTTCCATGCCCAGTTTCACAAGGAGCTCGGCGAGGACGCCTGGAAAGCCTATTTGCTGAGCGGCGGCTCACCTGTCGCGGCGATGGAGATTCGGCAACGAGAACGGGTGCCCGAGTACTTCTTCGAGATGATTCGCGACTGGATCGTGGGTGAGCTCGTCCGAAGCGGACGGTCGCGGCAGTTCCTCCTCGCCCTGATGAGGACGTTGTTCGTTCAAGCCGGCTCGCGGACCGGGTACCTCAAGCTCGCGCGGGAGTCCGGTCTCGCCAACAACACGATCGCCGCCGAGTACGTCGAGCAACTGTCCGATCTGCTCGCCGTGATTCCGTCTTATCAGTGGGATGCCGACAAGGGAGTGCCGCTACAGCGCAAGCCCGCGAAGTTTCATTTCGTCAATCTGTCGGTCGCTCTCGCGTTCACCCCGAACAGAATGACGCAGGTCAGCGACTTCGACGCCCTCGCGCCGCAGGAGAAGGGCAAGTGGATCGAGTGGCTCGTCGCGCAGGAGCTGTTCCGGCGGCAGTGCATCGCCGGCGCCGAGGATCCGGAAGCGCTTTGGTATTGGGCATCCCGTGAGCACGAGATCGACTTCGTCGATTCGCGCGAGAAGTTGTACGAGGTCAAGCTCGGTCGATCCGGTCCCCTGGATTTCGCGTGGTTCGCGAAGACGCTCCCGAAGCGCAAGCTGCTCGTCATCGGTGCCGGCGAATTTCAGTCGGCCGATGTGAAGGGAATCACGATCGAGCAGTTCTTGCTCGGCGACGGGTTCCCCCATCCCTATCCGGGACAGGTCGAGGATGCCGACGTGTACAACGACTACGGCCGCTTCACGAGCTGACGCGACGACGCGGCTCGTCTTGCTCATTTGCCATACTGGCAATACCGCTTGACCCGGCTCCCTGGGGCTCGATTCAAGCAGCGATCGTCGGTCGACGGCACTTGAGTTTTCGGGCAGTTGCGCTGGAAATGCGTCGGCGGCGGACGCGCTCGACGCGTTGCGGTACGAATAGCTCGAAGGCTGAGGCAAGCACACGACGTTGTCGCGGTTTCGGGATTCCTCACACGCTTTTGGGACGGATCGACGCGTTGGAGCAGCATCGTACGTAGGCC
>DATFFV010000372.1:0-13454 GCA_035249885.1 Gammaproteobacteria bacterium
GGTCGACGAGCGCCTGACGTCGCTATCGAACGCGCGCGCCGCTCGCAGCGGCGCCAGCACGGAAACGACCGAGATCGCCGCCGATTCGGAGCTCGTCGGCAGCCCCTGGTCCGCTGGGCGCGCTCACGGCAGCGCGAAGACGTAGAGGTTGTTGGCGGTGCCGGCGCGGGCCTCGGGCGTCAGTGACGCGAGGCCGAACGTGTTGGGCGTAGCGCCCGTGCTCACGGCGACATATTGCTTGCCGGCGACCGCGAACGTCGCGGGGAAGCCCGTGACGTGCGAGCCCAAGTTCACTTCCCAGAGCACGGCGCCCGTCGCCGCATCGTAGGCGCGGAAACGGCCTGCCGTGTCGCCGCCGAACAAGAGCCCGCTGGCCGTGGTCATGAGCGACGTTTGGCCCGCGCGTTGCTCGCGCTTCCACGCCGTGCGGCCCGTCTCGACCGAGATCGCCTCGATCGTGCCGACGTTGGTTTCGCCCGGGGCGATCTGATCGCGCGTGCGAATCGCGTAGAGCTCGTCGAGGCTCGGGCGTGCGGCCGTCGACGTCGACGTCATGCAAATATTTTGCAGCGGCATGTAGATGAGCCCGGTCTGCGGGCTGTAGGCCCCCGCGTGATAGTTCTTGCCGCCCGAAAGGCTCGGGCAGACGAGCATCTCTTGGCCGGGCCCCGTGAAGAGCTTTTCGTCGTTGACGACGCCCTGGCCGGACTCGGTGTTGACGCGGGCGATGACGTTCTGCTCGACGGTAGGCCGCGCCCACAAGAATTGGCCGCTCTCGCGATCGATCGTGTAGACAATGCCCGTCTTGCCCGGGACGCCCGTGATGACTTTGTGCGTAGTGCCCGGGCGCACGCGCGGGTTGATCCAAGCGACGGCGGCCGCATCGGGTGCGACCTGCGTGTCGACGAGGATTCGCTCGAATGGGTGGTCCAGATCCCAGTGATCGACGTTGTGCTGCAGGTACCAGACGATGCGGCCCGTGTCCGCGTCGATCGCGAGCGTGCTGTTGTGATAGAGGTACTGCTTGTCGTTGCCGGCGAGCATGAACTTCGGCGCCGGCGAGGTTACCGACGTGCCGACGTAGATGCGGTTGAGCTCGGGATCGAAGCTCGGCACCATCCAAAGACCGACGTGGCGCCGCTCCTCGTAGGGGATGCTCCCCCAGGAGTCGCCGCCGGGCTCGTCCGGCCGCGGGATCGTGCGCGTGCGCCAGACCTCCTGGCCCGTCGTCGCATCGAACGCCGTGAGCACGCACGCCTCGGGCCCGCCCTCGGGCTCGCAGCTCCGGCCCGAGATGACTTTGCCCTTGGCCACGATCGGGCCCGAGCTGTGCTGAGCGCCGCGGCGATAGTCGAGTATCCGCGTTTCCCAGGCGAGGGCGCCCGTTCGCGCATCGAGCGCGTACGCGAAGTTGTCGGCGCCGTTGTCGAGGATGAGGTTGCCGTAGATCGCGAGGTTGCGGTTGATCGACGGAAACGGAATGAACTGCGCGTTGTCGTCCTGCACGGGACGGCGGTATTCCCAGATGAGATCGCCGGTCGCCGCGTCGATGGCCTGCGTGATGTCGTTCGGGTTCGGGAAGAACATGACGCCGTCGTGCACGAGCGGCGTGCCTTCCTGAACGCCTTGCGCGAGCGGGCGCGTCCAAACGAGCCTGAGCTGCGCGACGTTGCTCTTGTCGATCTCGCTGAGCGGGCTGTAGCCCCAGTGATCGAGTGTGCGGCGCCACGACAACCAGTCCGCGGGGTCGGGGTTTTCGAGCATCGCGTCCGTCACGGGGCGCAAGGCGCTTGGTTGCGGAGCGGCGCTCGACGACGCGAGCGTCGCGAGCAGCGCCGCAAAAAGAGTAGAAGGTCTCGTCGCAAGAAGTCGCATGCGGGCTCCGATCAGGCTCGTTGAGTCGCGGGTGCTGCCGCCGCGGGCGGCGCCGCCGAATGGCCGGCGGCGTAGCGGTACTTCGGCATGAACGCCATGAGGACGGCCGACGCGAGCAGTATGGCCGCGGCCGCGTAGAGCGCGTTGTCGTAGCTCAAATCCGCGGACAGCTCGCGAAGTTTCGGTAGTCCCCAGATGCCGACAGCAGAGCCGAGATAGAACACGCCGAAAATCACGCCGTACACGCGGCCGTACGCCGCGTTGCCGTAGTAGCGCTTGATCAGGAAGGCGAGCACGTCGAACTCGGCGCCCAGCAAGAAGCCGATCAGGATCGCGCTTACGTACCCGAACTCCGGATACATGGCATAGAGAACACACGCGGCGGCGCCGCCGATCGAAACCGTCGTCATCACACGCGGCGCGAAGACGTGGTCGATGATGAAGCCCACCGCCACGCGCGCGAACAGCAGGCCGAAACCGAACGTCGTCTGCAGGCGCGTCGTCTCGTCGACCGTCCAACCGGCATCGCGCAGCAGCGGAACCTGCTGCGTCACGAGGCTCGTCGCCGTCACGCCCAGCAGGAAGAACCCGAGATTCAGTACCCAGAACGTCGGCTCGCGGACCGCTTGTCGAAACGTGAGGCCGAACGACCGGGCGGCGGCCGTGAGCTTACGCGCTGCCACGTCGGCCACGGACGGTTCGCGCAAGCAATACGCGACGACGGGCCAGCTCACGAACAGGACGAGCGCCGCGACCGCGAGCACGGCGAGGCGCCAGTCGCCCGTGCTCGCGATGATGGGGCCGAGCACCAACATCGGCAGGAAGGTGCTGCCGACGCCGATGCCGGCATTCGCGCAACCGAGCGCCAGGCCGAGCTTGCGATCGAACCACGGTGTGACGGCCTGCAAATAGCCGAGCGGCCACAGGCCCAATCCCGCAATGGGGACGATGGCCCAGAGTAAGTAGTAGACGTAGATGTTGGCCGGCGTGAAGTAGATCGCCGCCAAGCTCAGCGCGAACAACGGAATCGACGTCAACACGACGCGTCGCGGGCCGAAGCGGTCCACAAGGAAACCCTGCAGCGGCGACATCACGACGATCATGTACGCCACGAGCGAGAACGCGAACGAGACATCGGAACGCAGCCAGCCGAATTCCCGCTCGATCGACGGGATATAGCCCGTGACGGTGAGGTTGGCTATCACACTCGGCCCAAGCGCGAGCCCTACCGTCGCACCCAGCGTCGTCAGGACGCCGTTGCGCGTAGCTTCGGACGGCGGAGTGCCGGTCTGCATGTATTCCCCCCGGGGACGTTATCGGTGTCTTACGGCAGAGCGAACACGAACAGCTGATTGCCGCTGCCGGGCTTGAGCTCGGGCGCGAGCCTGCCCAACCCGAAGGCCAGGCCCGACCCACCCGTGCTCACGGCGACGTACTGCTTGTCGCCCACGGAATACGTGGCGGGGTAGCCGTTGACGGGCGCGCCGAGGTTCACTTCCCAGAGGATCTCGCCGTTGCGCTGGTCGAAAGCGCGGAACCGGCCGTTGGCATCGCCGCCGAACAACAGCCCGCCGCCCGTCGAGATCAGCGACAACATGCCGGCGCGCTGCTCGTACTTCCATTCCGTCTCGCCCGTCGCGACGGAGATAGCCTCGACCGTGCCGACGTTCTCTTCGCCGGGCGTGATCTGCACGCTGTTGCGCAGCGCGTACGTCACGTCGGTGTCGACCACGGCGTCCGTGGCGGTCGCCGTCATGCAGGTGTTCTGCAACGGGTAATACATGAGCCCCGTGAGCGGGCTGTACGTGCCGGCCGGGTAGTTCTTGCCGCCCGACGTGCTGGGGCAAATGAGCCTTTCCTGTCCAGCGGCCGTGAACAGCTTGTCGGGATTGACCGTGGCCGCGCCCGATTCGACGTTGATGTCGGCGATGACGTTTTGTTGCACCGTCTCGCGCGCCCAGAGGAACTGGCCCGTCTCGCGGTCGAGCGTGTAGACGATGCCCGTCTTGCCCGGAATCCCGGTGATGACCTTGCGCAGCTCGCCGGGGCGCACCCGCGGGTTGATCCACTTCACGGCCGAAGGGTCGGGTGACGTCTCGGTTTCGACGAGCAGCCGCTCGAACGGGTGATCGAGATCCCAATGGTCGACGACGTGCTGGAAGTACCAGACGATTTCGCCGGTATCGACGTCGAGCGCCAGCGTCGAGTTGTGATAGAGGTACTGCTCGTCGTTGCCGCCGAGCTTGAATTTCGGCGCCGGCGCCGTCACCGACGTGCCGACGTATATGCGCCGAAGCTCCGGGTCGTAGCTCGGCACCATCCACATGCCGACGTGCCAGCGTTGCTCGTACGGCACGTCGCCCCACGTGTCGCCGCCGGGCTCGCCGGGCTTCGGGATCGTGCGCGTGCGCCAGAGCTCACGGCCGGTCTTCGCGTCGAAGGCTGTGACGACGCACGCTTCGGGTCCGCCCTCGGGCTCGCAACTGCGGCCCGAGATGACCTTGCCGTCGGCGATGATCGGACCCGAGCTGTTCTTGGCGCCGCGCCGGTAGTCGAGGATCAAGGTTTCCCAGACGAGCTGTCCCGTGCGCGCGTCGAGCGCATAGGCGTAGCCGTCCGCGCCGTTGTCGAGGATGAGGTTGTCGTAAAGCGCGAGATTGCGGTTGTTGCCCGGCGCCGGGAAGTATTGGCCGGCGTCCTCGGGCACGCGGCGCCGGTGCTCCCAGCGCAGGTCGCCGGTCGCGGCGTCGAAGGCTTGCGTGACGTCGAACGGATTCGGGAAGTATAAGACGCCGTCGTAGACGAGCGGCGTGCCTTCCTGGTCGCCGGCGTTGAGCGGACGCGTCCACACCATGCGCAGCTGCGCGACGTTACGGCGATCGATCTCGTCGAGCGGGCTGTAGCCCCAGTTGTCGAGCGTGCGGCGCCACATCGGCCAGTCGGCGGGATCGGGATTCGCGAGCATCGCGTCCGTGACCGGTGTGAATTCGCTGGGCGGCTCTTGCGCGCTTGCCGGCATCGCAAACGGTAGCGTCAGTGCGCCGAGCACGGCGCAAAGACCGGCGGCATGGGTCATCGGAGGTCCCCCCAGTCGTTGTTCGAGTGTCCGGGCATCTTAGCTCGCTTCAACGCGTGGCGGCGAGCCTCCGCGGCGCGAGCGCCGCGGCCGCGAGATACGCCGTGAGCGCGGCGGCGACGGCCGCGAGGTACGGCGTCGACCAGTCGAGCCAGTACTCGCCCGCGGCCCACACGACGACGCCGGCCGTCAACGCCGCATAAGCGCTCGCCGCGGCGCCGATGCGGCCGAACAGACCGAACAGGCCGACGACGAAGATGCCGGCGCTGCCGAACGCCGATGCCGTTGCGACGAGCTCGTAGATGCCTTCGGCGTTGAGCGCAATCGTGTACGCAATGAGGCCGAACGCAACGACGCCGAGCCGCGCGCTCAAGATTTTGCCGCGCTCGCCGAGCGTGGGCCTGAGCGGCACGATGAGGTTGTGCGAGACGAGCGATGCGGCCGCCAGCAGGCAGCTGTCGACGGTCGAGAGGATCGCCGAGATCAACGCGCCCGCGAACAGCACGTAGAGGAACGTCGAGAGATGCCGCTGCGCGAGCACGGCGACGAGCTGCTCGGGCTCGTCGAGCCCCGGTACCAGCGCGGGCCCCGCGAGGCCGAGCAGCACGGGCACGAGGCCAATGGTCACGTAGATGGCCGCGCCGATGAGCGTCGCATCGCGCGCCGTCGCAGCGCTCTTGCAGCCGAGAATCCGCGAGAGCAGCTCGACGGCGAGCAGCGAGCCGCAGACGGGCACGGCCCAGGCTTCGACGATCTCGAGCGGTGTCGCGCTTACCGTCGAGAACAATGCGATTCGTTCGGTCTCGACGAGCGCCGTGAGCGCGACGAAGCCGCCGTTCGCGTTCGCGACCGCGACGAGCAGCACGAGCAACCCAACGATGACCGCGATGCTCTGCACGAAGTCGGTCACGACGTCGGCCAGCAACCCGCCAGCCACGGTGTAGACGATGACGAACGAGGCTGCGACCGTGATCGCGACATTCACCGTAAGATCGCTCGACGCGCTCACGACCTGGCCGAACGCGCGGATCTGCGCCGCGGCCCACAGCACCGATGTCGGCACCATGAGCAGCACGGCGAGGCGCTCGACGCCGATCGAGTAGCGGTCGCGGAACAGATCGCCGAACGTCGTGTACCGCCGGCGCCAGAGCGGCGCCGCGACCACGACGCCGAGCACTACGAGACAAAGGCCGTAGCCGAACGGGTCGGCCGAGCCGCCCGCGAGGCCGTCGCTGTAGATCGCTCCCGCCGCACCGACGACGGTCTCGGCGCCGAACCACGTCGCGAAGATCGAGAACGCCGCGAGCCCCACGCCGAGGCGGCGGCCCGCGATGAGGTAATCGTTCTCGCTCGCGATGCGCCGCGACACCGCGAGACCAAACGCGAACTGAACGAGCAAGTAGACGCCGATGCCGATCAGGACTGGTTGCATGGCACCTTGGCAGGGTTTAGCGTGTCTTCACGCCGCTTATCGTTTTTCGAGGGGGACTCATGACCGTGCTCGTCCGTTCCGTCCGCATTCGTCGAGTCGTGGCACCCGTCGCTGCCGCGACGCTCGGTATCCTCATGGCCGGTGCGGCACTCGCCGCGATCGAGTTGCCGACGGACAAGGCCGCGCTCATCGCGCTCGGCAAGGAGCATCGCACGGCTTGGGATCTCTATAAAGCGTTCGAGGCGCGAGCCAACGGCGGGCAGCGTTTGAATCCGGCGCGCCTGCCCGATTGGACGGGCGTCTACTCGCGCAGCGGCATCCTGTTCAACTGGGATCAGGATCAAGGCCGCAATCGCATGCCGACGGCGAAGCTCACGCCCGAGTACGAGCAGAAGCTCGTCACGAAGCTCGACAACATCGAGAAGGGCATCGAGTTCGACAACCTGAGCAACTGCGCGCCTCCCGGGCATCCCCGTTGGATGACCGAGCCGTTCTTGCGCGACTTCGTCGTGACGCCCGATCAGACCTACCTCATCAACGAGATGGTCAACGACATTCGCCGCATCTATACCGACGGCCGCGGGCACATCCCCGAGGCCGATCGTTATCCCTTGTGGAACGGTGACTCGATCGGCTTCTGGGACGGCGGCAAGCTCGTGATCCACACGAACTCGTTGCGCAGCGGCCAGTATCAACGCACGCAGCCCGAGTACACGGAACAGGTCGAGACCGTCGAGATTTGGGAGAAGACCGACGACCGCACGTTGATTGCGCACGTCTGGGTCTACGACCCGCCGTCGCTGCTCGAGCCGTGGTACTCGAAGCACACGTATTTGAAGCTCACGAACGACGACAAGAGCCTGCGCATCCACTACTGGGATTGCGGCGAGAACCAGAACAACACGGTCATCCAGACCGAGAACGGCTCGTCGCAGTTCCGCGACTTCGACTTCACGGACAAGGACAACTGAACGAGGAGCTTGACTCGTGCGTGCCGCATCGCCGTTCGCGCTAATCGCCTTGCTCGTGCTTGCGGCCTGCGCGCCCGACACGCCCGCGCCATCCGCCGGGCCGACGGCCTCCGCTGAGCTCGTGCCGGCGGAACGTGCCGCGAAAGTCGCGCTCGGTCTCACGCATGGCACGGCGCGCGATCTTTACGATGCGCTCAAAGCGCGCGCCGGCGGCGGCGCGCCGTTGTCGCTCGACGACATGCCCGATTGGACGGGCCTATGGACGCGCGTCGGCCGGCCGTTCTTCGATCCCGAGCAGCCCGCCGACGCGCTCACGACGGCGAAGCTCAAACCCGAGCCGCTCGCCGAGCTCACGCGCCGCCGCGAGCTGTCGGCGCAAGGCATCGAGTACGATCCGATCAGCGACTGCAGCCCGCCTGGGTATCCCCGCTGGCTTGCGATTCCGTTCTTGCGCGAGCTCATCGTCACGCCGGGGCAGACCTTGCTCTTCTCCGAGACGGTCAACAACCTGCGCCGCGTCTACACCGACGGCCGCGATCATCCGCCTCTCGCGGATGCCTATCCGCTCCACTACGGCGACTCGATCGGCTTCTGGTCGGGCCACACGCTCGTGATCCACACGTCGCAAGTCACGGCCGGCATCTTCCATCGCAACGACCCGCAGTACTCGGAGTCGCTCGAAGCCGTCGAAGTGTGGCGCAAGACCGATCCCACGACCGTGCTGGTCGACGTCTGGGTCTACGATCCGCTGACGCTCGACGAGCCGTGGTACGTGCAGCAAACCTACAAGCAGGTGCCGAACCCCGACGGTAGCTTGCGCATCGGGTACTGGCACTGCGGCGAGAACCCCAACAACCTCGTCGAGCAGACGAGCGACGGCACGTCGCAGTTCAGCGATTTCACGTTCACCGACCGGGACGATCGCTGAAGCCGGGCTTACACGTCGAGCGGCGTGCCGAAGTCGACGAAGGGCGGGTGGAACCCGCGCGCCGCGAGCCAATCGCGCAGTGCCGGGCCCGTGCCCTGCGGCCAGGGCTTGAGCTTCTCGAGCGGCACTTCTTGGTAATCGTCGAGCTCGTCCGCTGCGAGCGTGATCGGGCCCTCCGGCACGAGCACGTGGTACGCGAAGATCACCTGGTTGAGCCGCTCGAACGGATAGATGCCGATCGAGGCTTCGAGCCGGCCCTTGAGCCCGAGCTCTTCGCCGACCTCGCGTAGCACGGCGACCTCGGGATGCTCGCCGCGCTCGAGGAAGCCTGCGACGAGGCCGTACCAGGTCGGGGGCCGGCCGAGGCTGTGCACGAGGATCACGCGCCCGGCACGCTCGACGACGGCCGCGACGACCGGCACGGGATTGCGCCATGCTACGAACGCGCACTCCGGGCAGACGAGCCGCGGTTCGCCGCCGCGCACGGCGACGTTGAGCGCTGCGCGGCACATCGGGCAGTAGCGGTAGTCGGTGTCGGCCACGGCTGAAGTATAGTCACCGTCGGCACGAATCGCGGCACGACGCATGATCGATCTCAACTCCTATCTGCGGCGCATCGGCTACTCGGGGCCGCGCGAGCCGACGCTCGCAACGCTGCGGGCGTTGCACGCGCTTCACCCGCGTGCGATTCCATTCGAAAACCTCGACACGCTGTCCGGAGTGCCCGTGCTCCTCGATCTCGATTCGTTGCAGCGCAAGCTCGTGCACGGCCGCCGCGGTGGCTATTGTTTCGAGCACAACACGCTGTTCCGTGAGGTTCTCGAAGCCCTGGGCTTCGAGGTCATGGCGCTCGCCGCGCGCGTCGTGTGGGGTCGACCGGCGGGTGCTCGAACGCACATGTTGTTGCTGGTCCGGCTCGGGCCCGATGATCTCTATCTGGCCGACGTGGGGTTCGGTGGCCTCACGCTCACGGCGCCGTTGCGGTTCCCGGAGCTCGATGCCTCACAGGTCACGCCGCACGAGGACTTCCGCGTCAGCGCCGGCAATGGCTACTTCGAAATCGCGGCCAGCATTCGCGAGGAGTGGAAGCCGCTTTACCGATTCAGCCTCGAGCCGCAGCTTCCGGTCGACATTGAGCTCTTGAACCATTACGTCGTGAGTCACGCCGACTCCCCGATGAAGGGGCGGCTGGTCGCGGCGCGCGTGGCGGCAGGTCGCCGCTTCGGGCTTGGTAACGGCGTGCTGCGCGAACATCGCGCCGATGGCACGACCATGGAGCGACGAATGGGCAGCGTCGCGGAGTTGCGCGACGCGTTGCAGGCAACGTTCGGCATCGAAGCGCCGACGGGTGCGGCGAGCGACGCCGCGCTCGCTCGCGTGCTCGACTGATTGGTCAGCTCGGCTTGCGCAGCCGGTGCGAGAAGTAGCGCGTCTGGCCCGCTTCGAAACGGTTGTAAGCGCGATACCCGACCACGCCGCCCCAGTGCTTGTACTCTTCGCGCAGATCGCGATCCGCCATCGCGTCGAACAACGCCGTGCGGCGCGCGTTGTCCTTGCGCAGCGCGTGGATCACGTTGCTCGTGATCTCGCGCCGCTCGAGCAGCTCGAAGCCCGCGGTCAAAAGGTCGGTGGTGCAGTCGTCGTCGGCCCAGCAGCCATCGGTGTAGCAGAAATGGCCGCCGGGCTTGAGCACGCGCAGCACCTCGGCGAAGAAGCGCCCGCGGTCGTCGTAGAGGTGCGAGGCCTCGATGTTGATGACGACGTCGAAGGCCGCGTCGGGCAGCTCGAGGCGCTCGGCGTTGCCGATCGTGAACTCGAGGCCCGCGCGCGCTGCGCGTTCGTTGGCGAGCCGGACGTTCTCCTGGCTCAAGTCGACCCCTAGGTACCGGCGCGGCTTGAACGTTCGCGTCACGAAGCTCGCGCCGCCGCCGCGGCCGCAGCTCACCTCGAGCACGTCGCGCGCTTCGAGCGGCGTCTCGCGCACCGTATGCTCGTAGAGGCGTAGACAGTAGAACTCGGGCTCGCTGCTCGCGATGACGCTGTTCTCGGGCTCGCTGCTGAAGCCGTAGTTGAGCACCGTGAACTGCGGGACGATGCCCGCGGCCTTGTTGTAGTAGGCGCGCGTGCCGGGGCTCTTCGACGGCTTGGCTTCGCTCATGGCGCTAGAGTGCCCGGATGCGCATCTTCATGCCATACCGCGGATGCATCGTCGTGCCCGCGGCGCCCTCGACTCGGTGCCCCGGCGCCACAGTGAGCTCGTAGCGCTGCGCGATCATCGCGACGGCGATCTTGAGCTCGACTACGCCTAAGCTGGCGCCGACGCAGTTGCGGTGGCCCGCTGCGAACGGGATGAACGCGAAGCGCGGCCGGCGCTCGACGTTCTCGGCCGTGAAGCGCTCGGGATCGAAGCGATCGGGGTCGGGCCAGAGCGAGGGCAGGCGGTGCGTCGCGTAGAGCGACACGTAGATCGTGGTGCCCTTCGGAACGTGGTAGCCGCCGATCGTGTCGTCCTCGAGCGCGACGCGCGACAGCGAGTGGATCGGCGAGTACAGCCGCAGCGCCTCGTTGACGACTTGCTCCGTGTAAACGAGCCGATCGAGGTCAGCCATCGTCGGCGCGCGGCCGCCCAGCACGGTGTCGACCTCGTCGCGCAGCTTGCGGCGCGCCTCGGGATGGCGATCGAGCAGATAGTGGATCCACGACAGCGAGCTCGCCGTGGTCTCGTGGCCCGCGAAGAACACCGTGAGTAGCTGATCGCGCAGCGCCTTATCGTTCCACTCGTCGCCCTGCGCGCGGCTCGCGTCGACGAGCAGCTTCGTAAAACCCGCGTCCGCGAAATCGCTTGCGCGCTGTGCGGTCAAGTACTCGTGGACGCAGACGTCGATGTCGCGGACCGCGGCGGCGAGCGCGTCCGTCCAACCGTCGCCGCGGCGCCGCAGCAGTTGCCAGACGTTGCGCGGCGGCAACGGCCAAGAGTCTTTGACGGCGATGGCCGCGCGGCAAAAACGGTCGGCAATAGGCTCGAATCCTGGGCCCATGAGGTAGTAGCCGGCCAGCAGCTGCGAAAGATCCAGGAAATCCTCGTCGACATTGCGGATGCGGTGCAGGGCGGCATCCGGTTGCCAGCCCGCGAGGAACTTCGCCGTGAGCTCGGCCATCCACGGCATTTGCTGCCCGATGTACTCGGGCTTGAACGCCGGTTGGCTCATGAGCCTCTGGCGCTTCCACGCGTCGCCCTCGTTGAGCAGCAGCCCATGGCCGAACAGCTCGACGGCCGCGCGGTAGCGGATGTTCTTGCGATACTTGTTGCGGTTCGTGATGAGCAGCTCGTAGAGCAGCCCGGGATCGGAGACGAGATAAGCGACGTGGCCCTTCATGAGCGGCACGCGTGCGATGCCGCCGTAACGGTTTGCGATGCGGCTCCAGAACCGCATCGGGTTGCGCAGCAATCCGTTCAAGCAGCCGAAGTAGGGCAGGCCGCGCGGCCCCGGCGGGTGGCGCAAGCCTACGAGCGGCGCGAGCTCAGCGGCCACGCGCGGTGCTGACCAAACGTGACGACGCCACGACGGCTGCGGTCGCCATGAACCAGATCCTCCCCCGCGGGGACGTTCTCGTAACCCCGGGCGAGTGTCAAGCGCCGCTGGTTATACTGAGAACAATGATCATCGATTGCCACGGCCACTACACGACGACTCCGAAGGAGCTCGGCGAATACCGTGACCGCCAGAAAGCCGACCTCAAGAAGGACCCGCAGCATCAGTCGGCGAAAGGCACGCTGAAAATCAGCGACGATCAGTTGCGCGAGAGCGTCGAGGGCGCGCAGCTCAAGCTGCAACGCGAGCGCGGCACCGACGTCACGATCTTCAGCCCGCGCGCGAGCTGGATGGGCCACCACGTCGGCAACGCGTCGACGAGCCAGGCGTGGACCGAGCACTGCAACGATCTCATCCATCGACTCACGAAGCTCTACCCCAAGAATTTCGTCGGCGTCGCGCAGCTGCCGCAATCGCCGAGCACGGCGATCGACTCGTCGGTGCGGGAGCTCACGCGCTGCGTCGAGGAGCTCGGCTTCGTCGGCTGCAACTTGAATCCCGACACGAGCGGCGGGTATTTCAACGGTCCGTCGCTCGCCGATCGCTACTGGTACCCGCTCTACGAGAAGATGTGCGAGCTCGAAGTGCCCGCGATGGTGCACGTCAGCGAGGCCTGCAACACGCCGTACTTCCAGACGACGGGGTCGTACTATCTCGCGGCTGACACCGTGGCGTTCATGCAGCTCATGACGTCCGACCTTTTCAAGGATTTCCCGGAGCTCAAGCTCATCATCCCGCACGGCGGCGGCGCCGTGCCGTTCCACTGGGGCCGTTTCCGCGGCCTCGCCGACATGCTCAAGCGGCCGCCGCTGCGCGAGTCGGTGCTGGGCAACGTGTACTTCGACACGTGCGTCTACCATCAGCCGGGCATCGATCTCTTGCTCGACGTGATCCCGATCGACAACATCCTGTTCGCGTCGGAGATGGTGGGCGCCGTGCGCGGCATCGACCCCGAGACCGGGCACTACTTCGACGACACGAAGCGCTACATCGACGGCAACAAGAAGCTCACGGCCGCCGACCGCGCGAAGATCTTCGAGGGCAACGCGCGCCGCGTCTTCAAGCGCTTCCCGGCGGCCTTGTGAGCGCGGACCAACGAGCGATCTTATCGCGATCCCGTGTTCGTAAGAGACGAACGGCTTGTTCGAGCTCGCGTCCCAGCGCCCCTTCTGTCTGTTCCATCCTCGGGTACCATACCGCCCATACTTATCTGTACGGCCCGCCCATATGAAGACCACGGTCGATATCTCCGACGACTTGCCGTTACTCGTCTGAAGACATTTATCGGGCGCTGTTTCGAAGCCGCCCAAGCGCAAATCTCTGCGCGAAATTAGGAAAGGCGTAGGCTGCTATATCAAAGCGAAGCATGCGCGCCGTTGATGGCGTCGAGCGTCTGGGCGCATGACGTTGCGCAGCAGGGCGGACTAACGCTCCATGGCAGTCTCGGTCTGGCGGCGAGCGAGCCACTCCGCTTTCGTTTGGCCCCAAACGTCGATGACGAGCTCGGAGTACGGCGCGGGTAGCCGGCCGCGGCCGCGATTACGCGAGCCGAGCTTGCGCGCGACGGCTTGCGACGATG
>DATFFV010000373.1:0-6296 GCA_035249885.1 Gammaproteobacteria bacterium
GCAGTCGGCCGGGCAGAGATCGTGGCTCGGTCCCAGCGAGCCCAGCGAGCGGCACGGCGCATCGGGCGTCAAGCGCTCGACGACGAGCTCGCGCACCATGGCCACGTAGGCCGAATGTGTGCCGACCGTCGCGGCGCGCACCATCGGCAGTCTAAGCTCACGCGCGATTGCCGCGGCCTCGACGTCGAGATCCATGACCACCTCCATGTGATCGCAGACGAAGCCGATCGGCGCAACGACGACGGCCTCGACGCCTTCGGCGTGCGCCTCGCGCAGCGCGTCGCGCACGTCGGGACCGAGCCAGGACTCGCGTCCGTACGACGCGTTGTTGCTCTGATAGACGAGCCGCCAGCGTTGGTGCTCGAGCGCGTCGCCGACGAGGCGGCAGCTCGCAGCGAGCTGCGCCTCGTACTCGCAGCCGCGCGCCATCGTCTGCGGCAGGCTGTGCGCCGTGAACAGCACGAGCGCGCCGTCACGCCGCCCGGCCGGCAGCGTCTCGAAGGCCTCGGTGACGCGCGCGCTCACGGCCTCGATGAAGCCCGGGTGGTTGTAGGGCGCGCGCACCTTGTCGATGCGCGGCGCATTCGGCACGCTGCGCGCCGCTTCGTAGAGATCCTCGCGATAGCGGCGGCAGCTGCTGTACGAGCTGAACGAGCTCGTGACGAACGCGAGCGCGTGCTCGACGCCGGCCTGCGCCATCTGCGCGACCGTGTCGCGGAGCAGCGGGTGCCAATTGCGATTGCCCCAGTAGATGGGCAGCGCGGGCCCGTGCGTGTCGAGCGCAAGCTGCAGCGCTTTGATGAACGCCCGCGTGTGCGCGTTGATCGGGCTCACGCCGCCGAACTGCTCGTAGCGCTTGGCGATGTGCGCCCTGGTCTTGGACGAGACGCGCAAGCCGCGGAACACGTTGTCGAGAAACGAGTCGACGTCGGCGGGCCCTTCGGGTCCGCCGAACGACACGACGAGTAGCGCGTCGTAGGGGAGCTCTACGGCTTGGCCTGCCATGCTGCCTTGCCGACGAAGAACGGCCCGAGGCTGTCGAGATACTGCGAAGTCTGCTCGGTGCGGCGCATCTCCTGCACAACGGCCGAGAGCGGATGCAGCGCGGGTCCGACGAGGCCCACGACGAAGTCGTTGTCGTTCTTGTCGAGCCCGTGGCAGGCGAGGCGCACGTCGGCGACGTGCCCGCCGGCGCCGTAGCGTTTGCCGAGCGAGGCGTGCTCCGCGAAGATGCGGCGCTGATGATCCGCGGGCAGCGTCTCGAATTTCTTCGCGCGCTGCAGCGGGTACCACACGGCCCAGCGGTGCGCGGGGTTCAGGATCTTCGAGCGCGGCTTCGCGAACAGCGTGTCTTCGAGATCGGGCTCGTAGCCGATCGAGTACGTGCGGCCCAGCATGTCGAGGTCGGTCTTGTGCGTGAAGTCGGCAAACGGCCGATGGTTGAACAGCGCGCGCAGTGTCGTGACGAAGTAGTCGGGGTTCTCGGCCATGACGATGACGCCGATGCCTTGGCTGTCGTTGACGTCCAAGTACAGCGCACCTTCGACGCCGTCCTCGGTGAGCGCCGCGATGGCCGCGTGCGGATCCGCGCAGCGGCCGAACGCCGTGAACTTCATGAACAGGCGCCGGTCGAGCGAGATCACCTGGCCGCCGCGGCGGCCCTTCTCGGCGAGGTCGAGCGGCCCGAGCTCCTCGGGCGTCACGGTCGCGGGCGGTCTCTCGCTCATAGCTTCTCCGAATGCACGACCTCGACGAGCGCCTCGACGCTCTCGAGCGGGGTCTGCGGCAAGATGCCGTGGCCCAGGTTGACGATGTGGCCGCGCGGCGGCGTCATCGCGAGCAGCTCTTGTGCTGCCGCGCGCGTGGCCGCGGCGCCGGCCGTGAGTATCGCCGGCTCGAGATTGCCTTGCACGGCCCGTGTGGGATAGCGCTGCTTGAGCGCCGGCAGCTCCACGCGCCAATCCACGCCGAGCACCTCCGCCGGCAGGCTCGCATAGGCGTCCATGAGGTGCGGCGCGTTTTGCAGGAACAGGATGCGCGGCACGCCCGCCTTGCCCACGGCTTCGAGCAGCGAGAGGAGATGCGGCCGGATGAGCCGCTCCCAGCTCGCGCGCGACAGGAGGCCGGCCCAAGAGTCGAAAATCTGCACGGCATCGGCGCCGGCCGCGGCTTGCGCCACGAGATACTCGGCCATGAGGCTCGACAGCCGGCCGAGCAGCGCGTCGAGTAGCTTAGGATGCGCGACCGCGAATGCACGCAGAGTCGGGAAATCCTTCGCGCCCTTGCCCTCGACGAGATAGGCGGCGAGCGTCCACGGCGCACCGCAGAAGCCGAGCAGCGCCGTGCCGTTCGGTAACGCGGCGCGCGTGAGCTTGAGCGCCGCCATCACCTCCGGCGCGATCTCGTCGGGCGCGGGGTGTCGCAACCGTTCGATGGCCGCCGCATCGCGAATCGGGTTTGCGACGACGGGGCCGGGATCGAAGTCGAACTCGATGCCGAGTGCCGGCATCGGGCTCATGATGTCGGCAAAGACAATGGCCGCGTCGAGCGGATAGCGCTTCATGGGCATGAGCGTCACTTCGGCCGCGAGCTCGGGCTCGCCCGCGAGCGCCTTGAAGCTGTGCTTCTTGCGGAACTCGCGGTATTCGGGCAGGTAGCGTCCGGCCTGCCGCATGATCCAAAGCGGCCGGCGCGGCGTGGCTTCGCCGCGAATGGCCTTGAGCAGTAGCGTGTCGTTGCGCATCGGGTCCTTAGGCGCTCGGCGTTTCGGCGGGCTGCGGCTCGGCGGTGAAGCGATAGCCGACGCCGCGCACGGTGTGGAAATGCGCGGGCAGCTCGGCGTTGCGCTCGAAGCGCTTGCGCAAGCGCATGATGAAGTTATCGATCGTGCGCGTCGACGGGAACACCTCGTAGCCCCAGACACGATCGAGGATGTCCTCGCGCGTGACGATTTGCCCGGGCCGGTCCGCGAGCGCGCGCAGGATCATCGCCTCTTTGTGCGTCAGCGAGTGCTGCGATCCGTCCCAGGCACGCGCTTCGTAGGTCTTGAAGTCGACACGGTTGCCGCCGAACTCGAGCGTCGGCGCCGCGCCCGACTGGTACCACGAGCTGCGCCGCAAGATCGCCGCGACGCGCAGCAGCAGCTCCTGCAAATGAAACGGCTTCGTCAGGTAGTCGTCGCCGCCGGCCTCGAAGCCGCGCACGCGGTCCACGGCGTCGCCTTTGACCGTGAGGAACAGCACGGGCGTTTGGATGCCTTCGCGGCGCAGCTGCGCGCAGAGCTCGACGCCGTCCATGTTGGGCATCATCACGTCGAGCACGACGAGATCGAATTGCGCGGCGCGCAAGCGGGTAAGTCCCGCGAGCCCGTCGTGCGCGACGTCGGCGCGATAACCCTCGGCTTCGAGGTTCTCGCGGATGCCGGCCGCGAGATGCGCCTCGTCGTCGACGACGAGAATATGGGCGGGCTCGGTCATCGGTTGTGATTCCGCGCGGGCCAGCGCAGCGTGACGGTCGCACCGGACCCCACGCCCGCGCTCTCTGCCGCCACGCTGCCTCCCGAGAGCTCGACGAGACGTTTGACGATGAAGAGCCCGAGGCCCGTGCCCGGTGTCGTGCGGCGCAGCTCGTCGCCCAAGCGGTGGAATTTTTCGAAGATCATGCCGGCGTCCTCGGGCGCGAAGCCCAAGCCGTCGTCGCTCACGGCGAGCGTCACGCCGCCCGCGTCACGCGTGCCGCGCACGCGGATCGTGCCGCTCTTGGCCGCGACGCACGACTTGAGCGCGTTGTCGAGCAGGTTGCGGAGCCCGGTCTCGACGACGACCGGGTCGACCTCGAGCGCGAGATCGGCGGGCGCCTCGAGCGTCACGGCGATCCGCGAGAGCCGCGCGCGCTCGCCGATCGCGCCGATGGCGGCCGTTGCCGCGTTGTGGAGGTTCGTGAGCTGCGGCGTGAGTTTCTGGCGGCCCTCCTCGAGGCGCGTCGTGTCGAGCAGGTTGTCGATCATGCGCAACAGGCGCTCGCCGTCCTCGAGGATACGCGACCCCAATCGCTTGCTGTCGTCCTCGTGCGAGCGCAGCACGAGCGTCTCGGCCGCGAGCTGGATGCTCGCGAGCGGGCTCTTGAACTCGTGCGACACGGCGGCGAGGAAGTTCTGCTGCCGGCGCCGCAGCTCCGCGTCGTAGCGCAGCGTGCGTGTGAGCACGGCCATGCCGCCGACGAGCACGACGAGGAAGAACCCGCCTTCCCAGAGAATTCGATTGATGCGCGCCGCGCTGTCCTCGGCCACGGCGGGATCGGCCGCCGCGAAGCGTTGCTCGACGCTGCGCGCGTAGTTGACGTGGTCGTACATCCACCAGCCCACGGTCGCGGCCGAGATCGACAGCAGTGCGAGGAAGCCGATCTGCATGGCTTTGGTCGGGTCGCGTCTCACTGTCACACTTGAGCTCCGCGCTTACGTCAGTCAGTCGAAGTTCGCCGCGGCGAGCGCCGCGCGCAAGCCCTCGGCGAGCCGGTCGATGTCGCGGCGTGTGTGCGCGAGCGACAGGAACGCGATCTCGAACGCCGACGGCACGAGCGCGATGCCCTGGTCGAGCAGCGCGTGGAAGACGCGCGCGTAGACCTCCGCAGCGCCCGCGTCGAGCGCTTCGGCCGAGCGTGGCGCCTCGTTCGTGAGCCACGCGATCCAAAACAGCGAACCGAGCCGGCAGAGCTTCGCTTTGACGGGAGCGTCCGCGAGCGCGCCGTCGAGGCACTTCTCGAGGTAGGCGCCGAGCGCCTCGAGACGCTTCCAGCCGTCTTCTTTCTGCAGCACGCGCAGCGTCGTCAAGCCCGCCGTCATCGCGACGGGGTTGCCCGACAGCGTGCCGGCCTGATAGACGCCGCCCTCGGGCGAGAGGTGCTGCATGAGCTTGCGCGGTCCGGCGAACGCGCCGACGGGCATGCCGCCGCCGATGACTTTGCCGAACGTCGCGAGGTCGGGCCTGATCGCGTAATGCGCGGCCGCGCCGCCGATGCCGAGCCGAAAGCCCGTGATGACCTCGTCGAAGATCAGCAGCGCGCCGTGCTTCGTGCACAGCGTGCGCAGCAGCTTCAGGAATTCGGGCCGTTGCAGCAGCAAGCCGTTGTTGGCGGGCACGGGCTCGATGATGACGGCCGCGATGCGGTCGCCTTCGGCCGCGAACAATTTCTCGGCCGCAGCCGTGTCGTCGAGCGGCAGCACGCGCGTCAGTGAGGCGAGCTCGTTCGGCACGCCTTGCGATGACGGTTGGCCGAGCGTCGCGAGGCCCGAGCCCGCGGCTACGAGCAGATAGTCGACGTGGCCGTGATAGCAACCCGAGAACTTCACGACGAGGCTGCGGCCCGTCGCGCCGCGCGCAAGCCGCACGGCGCTCATGACGGCCTCGGTGCCCGACGAGACGAAACGTACTTGATCGATGCCGGGATAGTCGTCGACGACTTCCTCGGCGAGCTCGATCTCGGGCTGGCAGGGCGCGCCGAACGACGTGCCGCGCCGGCAGGCGGCTTCGACGGCCGCGATGATCTTGGGATGCGCGTGCCCCAAGATGAGCGGCCCCCAGGAGCCGACGAAGTCGAGGTATTCGCGGCCGTCGGAGTCCGTGACGACGGCGCCCGCAGCCGAGCGAATCACGAGCGGCGTGCCGCCGACGCTGCCGAACGCGCGCACGGGCGAGTTGACGCCGCCCGGCATGACCTTGCGCGCGCGCTCGAACCACGCTTCGCTCTGCGGGTGCTTGCCTTTGCCAGCTCCCTTCGGCACCGTCACAGCCAGCCTCCCGCGAGCGCATCGCGCGCGTGATAGGTGATGATCTGCTCTGCTCCCGCGCGCCGAATCGCGAGCAGGTTTTCGCGCACGATGCGCGCCTCGTCGAGCCAGCCGTTCGCAGCGGCCGCCTTGACGGCCGAGTACTCGCCCGAGACGTTGTAGGCCGAGAGCGGCAACCGGCTCGCCTCGCGCACGGCGCGGATCACGTCGAGGTAGGGCAGCGCGGGCTTGACCATGAGCCAGTCGGCGCCTTCCTCGATGTCCTGGAGCGCTTCGCGCACGGCTTCGCGGCCGTTACGAAAATCCATCTGGTAACTCTGCCGGTCGCCGCTCGCGGGCGTCGAGTCGGCCGCTTCGCGGAACGGACCGTAGTACGCCGACGCGAACTTCACGGCGTACGACATCAGCGCGGTGTCCGTGAAACCCGCGTCGTCGAGCGCGTCGCGAATCGCCGCGACGCGGCCGTCCATCATGTCGCTCGGCGCCACGGCGTCGGCGCCGGCCTCGGCCT
>DATFFV010000374.1:0-2340 GCA_035249885.1 Gammaproteobacteria bacterium
CAATCGCCGCAGCGCGCGCGCGGCCGGATAAACGAGTTGCGCGACGAGCCACCAAGCGCCGAGGCCGATGGCCAACGCCTTCGACCATGCGGCCACCATCGTGATGATCACGACCAGCACGAGCTGCCGGTAAGCGAACGAGGCGATGCCGTAGATCACGAGCCAGCGCGCCTCCGCGGTCGTCGCGGCGACGCTCGGCGCCTCGCGCAGGCCGAGCACCCAGCGGCGCAGCAAGTAACCGAGCTGCGCGTTCGCGCGGCTCGTGAGATTCGGGATCTCGAGCACGTCGGCGAGGAAGTAGTAGCCGTCGTAGCGCAGCAGCGGGTTGCCGTTGAACAGCAAGGTCGAAACGCCGGCGATCAACATGATGTGGTACGCCGTCGCCCGCACGACGCCGGGCTCCACGGTGGCCCACACGATCATGGCCAGCGCTGCGATGAACACTTCGGCGAGGATCCCGGCGGCGCTGACGAGCATGCGCGCACGCTTGTCCGGGAATGCCGCGGCCGCCGACGCATCGACGTACGGCACCGGCATCAGCACGAGCCAATTCACTCCGATCTCGTGGACTTCGCCGCCGCGGACCTTGACGGCGTAGGCATGGGCGAGCTCGTGGACGGCTTTGATCGGCACGTAGACGGCCAAGCCGACCAGCAACGAGCTTGGCGAGAGCACCAGATCGGCGACGCTCGCACCGAGCTCGCTCGAGTGCATGGCCGCGAGCAGAACGCCGCAAGCCACGGCGGCGAGCCAGGCGAGCGCGCCCCAGGCGCCGAACAGCGGCCGCACGTACTTCAGCGTCCGCGACAGGAACGCGTCGGGGTCGACGAGCCGCGTGCGGATCGCCAACGGATTGCCGAAACGGCGGAGCTGGTTGCGACCGCGATGCTGGAGCTGGCGCGCGAGCAGCTCGCGCACGTCGGGGCTCACGTCGACGCTGAGCGCATCGGCCTGATGCAGCTCGACGAGCAGTCGCACGATCTCGTCCTGCGTGGGCATCTCCTCGCCCATCTCGCCGCACAGCAACCAGACTTCCTCGACCGAGCGCCTGCCATCGAGCAATCCGATGACGCGCTCGGCGGCCGCCGAGAAGCGCCAGTTGCGACCGCTGGCCGGGTCGTGGATCACGTACCAGGGCTCGCCACGGTAGACCTGGCGGGCGAGCCGCAGGTGTGGCTTGAGACCCGGCCTTAAGGTCGCGACTCGATACCAGTGCGGGCTGTGCAGTGAGTCACTCATGCGTCAGCCCGTGAGCCCTAGCGCCCAGAGCTTAAGAAGCAGCCAATCGCCGATCTCGTGAGTCCACAGCCAGACGAGCCGCGCCTGCCCCACGTCGAATTTCGCGGCGCCTTGCATGCCCGGCCGCAGCACGGCGCGCGAATCGAGGAGACGCGCTTCGACCTCGAACACGTTGCTGCCGTCGACGACCTCGGAGACGGGCGTCACGCGCTCGACCACGATGTCGAGACTTTCGCCGGGCAGCGCCTGCAAGACGAGCCGCCCGCGCTGCCCCGGCGCCAGTAGGCCCACCTCGTCCTCGGGCACGCGGACACTGACGTGATAACCGTCGAGCGGTGCAACCTCGAACAGCGTGGCGCCGCGCTGCACCGGCGCGCCCAACGACTGACTGAGGTCGCCGCTCACGACTACGCCGGCGATCGGCGCGCGAATCGTGCTACGCGCGAGGTTGTCCTCCGCGAGCTCGAGCTCGGCGAGCGCACGCTCCAGCGACGCCCGGAGCGTCGTAACCTTCGAGCTGTCGAGGAGCGCCAGCGCCTCGCGATATTGATTGAGCGTCTGGTCGTACTCGGCCTGCCACTTGGCCACCTCGAGCGATAGCGCCTGGTCGTCCAAGGTGGCGAGCACCGCGCCCTCCGCAACGACTTCGCCGGGGCGCGCAGACGCCGTGGCAATGAAGCCGTCGACGGGCGCGATTACGTGGCGCTGCACGCTGCCGCGCAGCACGGCGCTGCCGGCGACGCGATGGACAGCCGAGACGAAGCTGCCCACGGCCAGCAACGCGATGCCGGTCACGAGCGCGAGCTTGAGATACGGCCGGCGCGGACCCAGCACGCGCTTCAGCGCAGCCGCAGCGGCGTCCCGGCCGCGCCGCAATAAGCCGAGCTCCGCGCGCTGCAGCGCGCAGAGCACCGGGCCCACGAACGCGAGCATCGCCTCGCAGCGTGCGCGCAGCGCCGCATCGAGCGCCTCGGGCTCGGCCCACTCGAGCGTGACGCCACCGACGAGGCTCGCGCCGTCCGGGAACGGCACCGTGCAGACGGCTCCGCCGCCCGATAGCCGCAGCAGCACGCGCTGCGCGGCGTCCTCGCGCGGTGCCTC
>DATFFV010000375.1:0-3496 GCA_035249885.1 Gammaproteobacteria bacterium
TTATCCATATAAGTATATCTGGCGAGGTGGCCATGGCCGCGACCCTAAAGCTGACCGCAATCGGGACGTCCACCGGCGTCGTGATCCCAAAAGAAATGCTCAACCGCATGAAGGTCGAGCGTGGCGACATCTTGCACGTCATTGAGACGCCCGACGGCTACCTGCTCACGCCGTACGACCCGAAAGTCGCCGAGCAGGTCGAGGCAGGCCGCGAGCTCATGAAGAGCTACCGCGACACGTTCAAGGCCTTGGCCAAGTGAGGCCTGAGCCGACTTGGATCGACAAGCGGGCAGTGCTGCTACTTCACGAAGAAAGTCTCGCGATGTTCGGCGGCGCGCGCGGCATGCGCGACGAAGGGTTGCTCGACTCGGCGCTTGCACGGCCGGTCAACAAGTTTCACTACGACCAAGTCGATGATCTCGCGGAACTCGCCGCCGCGTATGCCTTTGGTATCGCCAAGAATCACGCGTTCGTTGATGGCAACAAGCGCGCTGCTTTTCTATCGATCGGCTTGTTTCTCGCGATCAAAGGTGCACGCCTGCAGGCTGATCAGGTCGATGCGATCCGAACCGTTTTGGCGCTCGCTGCGGGAGAGCTCGACGAAGGGCGCTTGGCGAAGTGGATCGCCGCGAACCTTGTCACATCCTGAGCGAGACCGGAGCGCTCCGTCGCGCGGCGCGCGGTCGACTAGAACTCGTACAGCCTGAACGTCGTTTGCTTCTCGGCATTGACCTGCAACGTGCAGGCGCTCCAGCCGTTGGGCACCGTCCAATCGACTCCGCTCTCGTAGTCGATTCGCCGGCGCCCTTCGGTGCAGTCGACCGTAAGCCTCGAGATCTCGCCGAGCACGTCCGCGATCGTGAACGTCTGGCGGGACAGGCGATGGCGGAAAGGGTGAACGCCCATGATGATCTCGAACATCAGCTCAGCGCCGTACGGCAAGCTGCCGCTTGCAGCGGTCACCTGTCGCGACAAGGTCGTCTTGCCGCGAGCCAATGTCAGCGCAAACTGTGCTTGCGAGAACTCCGCGATGGCCTCCTGAAGCTGTTCGTCCTCCGTGGCCAGTTGCCGCATCTCTGCGTCCAGGAGCCGCTGCAGGCGGCGCGCCTCTTGGGCGTACAGCTGCACGAGCCCGAGGCTCTCCCGGCCCTGCATCGTCCGAGCCATCTCGGTACCGATTTCTCCGCTTAGCTCGTTCGCGAAGTCCGACTGGCACGACCGGCGCCTCCGGTACTTGGATTTCACGAGGCGGCAGTGGATGTCGAAGTCGTCCGTGCTGTTGATTTCGTTGAAGCGGGCGAACACGGCTTCCTCGGTTCGCCTGATCTCGAACCGCAACTCGCCGAAGCTCCGACCGCGAACGATGATTTCCTCGATCTCGCCGAAACCGGTATCCACGGTGGCGTTTTCATCGACCGCCGAAGGTGCGGTCTGAGCCTGGACGTCATGTCGGGCGACGACCGAAACGAAGAGTGCAAGAGTGCACAGGGCGGCGCTCTCTGTCATCCGCCGCGCGCCGCAACTCGGGCAGAAGCCGCGGCGCTTACGACTGAAGGCGACGAACTTGTCGGCGCGACAATGCTCGCAGCGCACAGGCAGAAAGGCGTGTTCGAGGGGATCGATCCGATCGCCGCACAGCTATGATGCGTGGCCGGGCTTGCGGAGGCTGAACCGATGGCTGAACTCAGAACAGCAAACGACGCGACATTGCTCGATGTCCTCGTCGACGGCTTCGAGAAGAACGAGCTCCTGGATGGATTCCATTGGCGCCAATTGCCGATGTCCGACGAGCGTGCCGCGGTGCGCAAATTCTCGGCGTTGATCAAAGAGGCGCGCCAGTGGAAGGGCTCGCCGACGCGCGTGGAAGAGACGGCCGGACGCCGGCTCGCCGCTTGGCCCGACCTCGAAATCCGTATGGCGGGGCGCGGGTTGATGGTGCGAGCTCGCATGCCGCGGTTCGCTGACTGGTGGCACGACGAGCGGACCTGGCAAGGCGATCCGATGGGCCCCGTCTGCGACTGGATCGCGGAGGACCGAAAGTGAGGAATCAGGGCGCGGCTGCGAGCGCGGCGTCGATCGCGGCCTGGTAGTCGGCGAACTCGCGGCTGCCGTTGATCCAGGTGAGGATCTCCTTGGTCTCGCCGTCGATGACGAGTATCGAGCCCGTGGTGAACCGGGCCTCTTCGAACACCGACGCGAGCCCGAGCCGCTCGGCCTCGGCGCGGCTCGCGGCCGTCGTGGCCTCGTCGGTGAAATCGAATACCGCGAGCCGCACTCGGCCCGCGTAGGTCTCCTCGATCTCGGACCACATGCGCTTCGTGAGCATGCAGATGGGACACCACTGCGCGTGGAGCTTCAGAACCCACGGGGCGCCGGCCGCCACGGCGTCCGCGGTGGCAATCGGCGGCACCGTGGGCGTCGCGTTGCGCGCGTAGAGAAACGCGCCGAGGCCGACCAACGCGACGATGACCGCGAGGCCGGCGATGAGAATCCGCTTGAGCATCGTGCGCTCGCTACTCGGGCGGCGGCTCCGCGCCTTCGTCCGGGGCGCCCGTGCCCGGCGACGACATGAACAGCCGCGAGCCGTCGGGCAAGATCAGATCCCGCCCGTTGGCGCGGTTCGCGCCGTTCTTGGCGCGATAGCCCACGATCGTGATCTCGGTGCCGGCCTTGACGGCCTCGCGCGTGAAGCCGCGGCGCAGCAACGTGTTGGGAGTGGCGCCTTCGATCATCCACGGCGTCGTGGTCCCGTCCTCGTTCGTTACGTCGATGTGCAGCCAGCTATGCGGGTTGATCCACTCCATCCTCACGATCTTGCCGCGCAGCGTGACGGGCTTCGTGGCGTCGAACTCGGCGGCGAACGAGTGATGGGCGGCCGCGGGTGCCGCGACGACGGCGGCGAGCAGCGGGGCGAGCAGGGCACGAACGTGACGGGCCATGCGCTTGGGCTCCGTCAGTGGCCGCGCGCCGCGGCGCGCTCCTCGTCGCGGGCGTTCTCGAGGATGTTGCGCAGCCCGTAGTTGCCTTCGTGGCACGCGTACTCGTAGAGCTCGCCTTCGGCCGCTCGCATCGTATACGCCGCGGTCCACGGCTGCGTCCACTGCGTCTCGTCCTCGAACGTGACCTTGAAGCCGACTTTGTCGGGCGCAATGCGCGTGTAGCGCTCGGTGACGCGCAGGTTCGCGCCCGCGCCGCGAAACGGCGCCCGGCCGCTGAAGTTGCGCGTCTCGACGACGAGGGTGTCGCCTTCCCAGCGGCCGCGCGATTCGCCCATGTAGCTTTTGACGTTGCTGAAGGGGCTGCCGTCGAGCGGCACGATGCGCGTCTCGTGCACCATCTCGTGCACGATCGCGACGTAACCCGGGCCCTGCGCCACGCGGATGTTGTTGTTGTAGAGCGTGGGCATCGGTGCGCCCGCGGCGCCGCGCGTGATGCAGCGTTCGAGCAGCGAGCGGTCGGTGTACGAGTCGGCACGCCCGCCGGGCCGCGGCGCCCC
>DATFFV010000376.1:0-14989 GCA_035249885.1 Gammaproteobacteria bacterium
GCCCGTTGACCGCGGGCGAGCTCGCGGAGCACGACGTCGCGAGGCCCGCGCTCGAGCGGCTCGGCGACAAGGGGTGGACCCTGCGCGGCGCGCCGCGCGTCACCATCGAGCCCGCCGCCCACCGCGAGCAAGCGCTCGGGGCCTTGCCCGAGCTCACGGCCGATCAACGCGCCGTGCTAGACGCGATCGCCGCGACGCAAGCGGCGGGCAAGACGTTCCGCACGTTCTTGCTCCACGGCGTCACCGGCAGCGGCAAGACCGAGGTGTACCTGCGCCTCATCGCGGCCGAGCTTGCCGCAGGCCGACAAACGCTGCTGCTCGTGCCCGAGATCGGTCTCACTCCGCAGCTCGTGCGCCGTTTGACGGAGCGGTTCGGCACCGAGCTCGCCGTTCTGCACTCGGCTGTCACGGAACGCGAGCGCTTCGAGGCATGGCGGCGCGCCTACCGCGGCGAAGCGCGCCTCGTCGTCGGCACGCGTTCGGCCGTGTTCGCCCCACTACCGTCGGCGGGGCTCGTCATCGTCGACGAAGAACACGACGCCTCCTACAAGCAACAGCGCGGGTTTCACTACTCGGCGCGCGACCTCGCGGTCGTGCGCGCGCAGCGCTTGGGCGTGCCCGTCGTGCTCGGCTCCGCGACACCGTCTCTCGAAACGCTCAACAACGCGCTGCAAGGGCGTTACGACAAGCTCGACTTGCCGCGGCGTATCGGCAGCGCGGGCGTTCCGCAGATCCGCGTCGTCGACTTGAACCGTCATGCGAGCCGGCAAGGGCTCTCGACGCCGTTGCTCGCCGCCATCGACCAGCACCTCAACGCCGGCAACCAAGTGCTGCTATTCCTCAATCGGCGCGGGTTCGCGCCCGTGCTCTTTTGTCCCAACTGCAAGACCGCTGAGCAGTGCGCGCGCTGCGACGCGCGCATGACCGTGCACGCGAAGTCGAGCGTGATCCGCTGCCACCACTGCGGCGCGCAACGTGCGCTCGATTGGCGCTGCGGCACGTGCCGCGGCGAACGCATCGCCGTCGGGGCCGGCACGCAGCGTGTCGACGAGGAGCTCGCTGGGCTGTTCCCCACCGCGCGCATCGCCCGGCTCGACCGCGACAGCACGAGCCGAAAGGGATCGCTCGATGCATTGTTGCGTGACGTCGAGGCGGGTCACGTGCAGATCCTCGTTGGCACACAGATGCTCACGAAGGGACACGACTTCCCGCGCGTCACGCTCGTCGGTGTGCTCAACGCCGATCAGGGGCTGTTCGGCACGGATCCCCGCAGCCACGAGCGGCTTGCGCAGACGATCCTGCAGGTCGCGGGCCGGGCGGGCCGCGCCGAGCGCCCCGGCGAGGTCGTCGTGCAAACGCATCATCCCGAGCATCCGCTGCTCGAGCGCCTGCTCGCCGGCGACTACGCAGCGTTCGCAACGCTCGCGCTCGCCGAGCGCCGCGACGCACGCTGGCCGCCGTTCACTCACGTCGCCGCCTGGCGTGCCGAAGCGACGCGCCGCGAGGCCGCGTTCGCGTTGCTGGAAGACGTGCGGCGCGCCGTGGCCGCGACGGCGGGTCCCGTCGCGATCTTGGGCCCGGCGCCGCTGCCGATGGAGCGCAAGGATGGGCGCTACCGCGCGCAGCTCTTGTTTCGCAGCGCGCAGCGCTCGGCTCTGCACAAGCTCGTCGACCGCGCGCTGCTCGTCGTACGCGGCACGCCGGCGGCGCGGCGCGCTCGCTGGAGCGTCGACATCGACCCGCTCGAGATCTAGCCCACGGCCGGCCGACGTCTCGGGTAGAATCCGCGCAGTGTTCCGCACGCTGCGCACATGACACGCCGCCGCAACGAATCCGCGCCGGGTTGGGTCTGGATGCTGTTCGGGCTAGGGCTCGGCCTGATCGTCGCACTAGGCGTCTATCTGCGCGTGCCTCCGACGGGCGAACCCAGCACACGCACCGGACCCGCCGCAACCACGTCCCCGCGCACCGCGTCGCCACGCCAGACGGCAACCGCACCGCGCGAGGAGAACCGCTTCGAGTTCTACGAGATCCTGCCCCAGATCGAGGTCGCCGTTCCCGAATCCTCGAGCGAGCGCGCAACGCGGCCCGCGCGGCAGCCGCCGGCGGCCGCCCCGGGGAGTTACCTGCTGCAAGCCGGCTCGTTCAGCGCGGCCGGCGACGCCGACCGTTTGCAAGCGAGCCTCGCGCTGCTCGGCTTCGAGTCGCACGTGCAGCGCGCGCTCGTCGACGGCGCCCTCTTCAATCGCGTGCGCATCGGCCCGATCGCCGATCTCGATGCCGCGAAGCGCGCGCAGCGACGCCTGCGCGACGCGGGCATCGACTCGCTCCTCATGCAAGTCCCGCAGTAGGTTTTCTGCTCATCGCGCGCTGCCGCGGGCGCGCGGCGCTGCGTCGATGGCCCCTCGCGAGACACGCCGGAAGTGCATCCCTGCGGCTCGGCGGCGCACATCCCTGTGCGCCGACGGTCTCGCGAGGGGCCATCGACACATCACCGCACACCCGCGGCAGCGTTGACGCTTAGTGCTATTCGTCGGTGAGGGATTGGCGGAAATCGACGCCGAGCGAGCGCAGCTTGCGGTAGAGGTGCGTGCGCTCCATGCCGACGCGCTTGGCGAGCTGGCCCACTTTGCCGCCGCAGAGCAAGAGCTGCTGCTGGAGATAAGCGCGCTCGAAGTGCTCGCGCGCCTCGCGCAGGGGCATCGCGAGCAGATCCTGCTTCACGAGCGGCTCGCGATCGGTCGTGTCGGTCGCGAGCTGCGCTTCGACCTCGCCGAGTGAGATCTCCTCGGGCCCGCCGAGTATCAGGAGCCGCTTGACCATGTTGCGCAGCTCGCGCACGTTGCGCGGCCAGGGATAGTTGCGCAGGCGATTCTGCGCCGCGACGCTGAACCGCCGGAACGGCAGCCCCTCGGCATCGACGAGCAAGTCGACGTGATGCCGCAGCAGCTCGGGCACGTCCTCGGGGTACTCGCGCAACGGCGGCACGCGGATGACGACGACGCTCAAGTGCGACAGCAACTCCGGCCGCAGCGTATCGCTACGCTCGAAGCTGGGGAAAGCGCTGGCCAAGATTCGGCAGCTGAGCGGCCGATCGGCCGTTTGACCGGGTACGCGGTAAGAGCCTTGCTCGAGGCAGCTCAACAGAATGCGCTGCGCGCTCGCGCTGAGATCGCCCAACTCCTGGACGAACAGGAAGCCGCCTTCGGCGCGCTCGAACGCGCCGGGCTCGGTGCCGTCGCCGATGAGCTCGCGTTGCGCTGCATCGTCGGTGAGATCGCCGCCGATGACTGCGATGAACGGCCCGCGCGCGTGAGCGCTCTGGCTCGCGAGATAGCGCGCGAAGAGCTCGCGACCGCTTCCGGGCTCGCCCGTGAACAGCGTCGGCGCATTGTGCTGAGCGACGCGCGCGATCTGCTCGCGCAACGCCCGGATCGGCTGGCTCTTGCCGGCAGGCACGGCGCTTGCCGTCGCGAGGCCGCGCCGTTGCTCCTTGCTACGCCGCAAAGCGAGCGCCCGCTCAACTGTGCGCAACAGCTTGGTGAGCGACACGGGCTTCTCGACGAAGTCGATTGCGCCGAGCCGCGTCGCCTCGACGGCCGTGTCGACCGTGCCGTGACCGGACATCATGACGACAGTGCCCATCGCACCGCCCTCCGACCATTCGCGTAGCAACGAGATGCCGTCGGTATCGGGCATCCAGATGTCGAGCAGCACGAGATCGAAGTCTTGTCCCTTGCGCGCCGCGCGAGCTTCCTTCGCATCCGCAGCCGTCGTGACGTCGTAGCCTTCTTCGCTCAGGATCTCGTCAATGAGAGCTCTGATGTTGGCCTCATCGTCGACAACCAGAATGCGCGCGCTCATGCGCGTTCTCTCCTGTGCTCGAGGCGCCGATTGAACGTCTGACCGCCCATGTCGACTGACATCGGGATCAGTATACTGATCTCAGCTCCACCCTGCTCGCGGTTGCGCGCGTTGATCTGACCGCCGTGCTCCTCGACGAGCTTCTTGACGATCGCAAGTCCGAGCCCCGTTCCTTTCGGCTTACTCGTGACGTACGGATCGAATGCTTGATGCACGATGTCGCCGAGGAATCCTGGTCCGTTGTCCGCGACCTTGATCTCGACGAAGTCCACGTCGCCGGCCGTGATGCACCGCGTCGAGATCTCGACGCGCGCCTCGTCCTGATGCTCCGTGGCCTCGAGCGCGTTGCGCAATAGGTTGTGCAATACCTGGCGTAACCGCCCTGCATCGGCATCGATCTGCGGCAAGTCGGCCGTGAGCGACAGCTTGATCGCGAGCGGCTTTTCTTGGTTCGCGTAGAGCTCGCAGAGCTCTGAGATCAGCGCGTTGACGTCGACGCGCGTAACTTCCATGCGCGGCGAGCGCGCGTATTCGCTGAATGCGTTCACCATCTGCTTCATCGCTTCGACTTGCTGAATGATGGTGTGAGTGGCGCGATCGAGCAGCTCGGACTCGCCCGTTTCGGACTTGAGGTACTTGCGCCGCAGCCGCTCGGCCGAGAGCTGGATCGGCGTCAACGGATTCTTGATCTCGTGGGCAAGGCGCCTCGCAACTTCGCCCCAGGCCGCGTCGCGCTGCGCCTGCAGCAGCGCCGTGATGTCGTCGAAGACGATGGCGTAGCCGTTCGGACTATCGGTATCGCCGGGGAGCTCCGTGCAGGCGCACATGAGAACGCGCCGGCCGCCTTCGGCGCGCAGCATGATCTGCTCGCGCCATTCGGGGTCGCCGCTCTGCTGATGCGCCTTGACCACACCGACGAACTGACTGAGCAGCGGTTCCTTCACTGCGAGCTGCACGACGGATTCGCCGACGTGGTTCTCGAGGTCGACGCCGAGAATCGCGCTCGCGGCGTGGTTGGCGGTCCGGATCCGAAGGTCCGCCTCGAGCGAGACGACGCCCGTCGACAAGCGCGCGAGGATCACCTCGAGCTTGCGCCGCTCGCGCTCGACTTGTTGCTGGCTCGAACGCGCTGCCTCACTGGCCTTCGCGAGACGCTGCGTCATGTCGTTGAACGAGTGGACGAGGAACCCGATCTCGTCGCGCGCCGGCGTCGGCACGCGCGTTGCAAAATCGCCGCGCGCCACGGCGCGCGTGCCCTGCATGAGTAGCTGGATCGGCACTACCAGCCTGCGTGCGAAAAAGAATGCGCCGTAAACGGACGCGAGCAACGAGATCAACAGCACGAGGGACAACGTCAGCGTGAACCCGGTTTTCAGCCCGCTGCGCATGACTGTGAGCTGCTGAACTTCGTTGTAGGTCGCCTGCACGGCATTGGCCAACGTGCCGAGGCCGGGTTCGACCGGGAACGTTGCCAGCACGAACGCGAAGGCATCGCTCGCGAGCGGCGAGTCGATCACAACGGCGGTGCGAATCCGATAGTCGCCGTCCGGAAGCGGCTCCACGCTGAAATACTCTCCTTGGGTGCGCAGCTGCAGCAACACCTCGTCGTTCGGATACTGCGGCGCATCGGCCTCGAACGAGGTGATCGCGAGGATCTCGTTATTCGCCCCGTAGACGGTGAGATCGAGCGCATCGCTACCCCTGCGAAGCTCGCCCAACGTCGCGACGAGATGCTGCGACCCGACTCCGCCCAAGCGCTGCGCAAAACCGCGGGTCTCTTCGAGCCGGTCGCGATTCTGGGCGCCCAGCGCGCTGCGGCCGAGCTCGAGCGCGTCGCTGAGTCCCCGCTCGACGTCGACGTTGAGCCAGTTGTCGATGCCGCGATTGATGAACTCGAACGAGAAGATGTAGAGACCGACGAGCGGCGTGATGGCCACCATGACCAGCACGGACACCATGCGCGCGCGCAGGCGCGACCCCGGCACGTGCCGTCGGTAGTCGCGCACGAGCTGCCAGAGATTGCTCACGATGAGAATCAGCAGCCCGACGATGCCGATGGAGTTGATGACGAGGATCCACCGATACCGCTGCGCGAAATCGTCCGAATTCTCGGTGACGCGCGTGAACGAGAGCAGCGCAACGAGCCACAGCAGGATGCCGACGACCGCGAGAAGCGCGAGGAGCGCGCTTCTTATTCGCTTACCAACGGCCATCGATACCAGTCGCTAGCGATCGACCAGTCGCGGCGCCAGAAGGCCAGCAATCGCAAGGGGCCGGGGAATTGCTCCTCGTCGAGCACGGCCCTCATGCGCACGTCGTAACCGCGCTCGTCCTCGAGCACGGCGGCGTCGATGAGCGGGAATCGCCGCACGGTGCCAAGCGATTCGAGCGCGGTCGACAACGAGCCGAACGAGGTCTGCTCGCTGCTGTTGACGTTGAGCACGAGATAACGCTCGCTCAGGGCGTGGTATTCGAGCTGGTAGCTCTGGCGCAGATCGGCGGCATCGTTGTCGAACCACCAGCGGCGCGGATGCGTGATCTCGACGTCGAGACGGATGACGAGCGGCACGCCCGCCTGCAAAGCGTCGCGTGCCTCGGTCGACAGCCGATAGTCGATGGCTGCGCTCAGCAAGTACACGCCGTTGCGCAACTCGGTGCGCGCGTTGCGCACCTCGAAATGGCCGGGGTCGTCGAAGGCCACGGTCGGCGGCGGTTGCACCAAAGGCTGCGCCGCGGCCCCGCCGCCGAGGCACGTCGCTACGATCGAGACCCACACCCAGGAGGCCCCGGGCGGCTTTGCCGGGGCGGCGGTCAGGTGCGTGTGACGACGGAGGTCCACTGGGACGTTCGCAACAAGTGTGGCTTCCGGATCCAAGCATAATAGAAGCCATCGCCCTGCGCCTCCCCGGGTAGGAGTTGGTTCGACGCCACAGCCCCGGCCGGAGGCTCCGCTATCGTCGGCTCCATGCTGCGAAATGCGGCGATCTGGCCCTCGTTCTCCCGTTTGAGGACGGTACAAGTCGCGTAGAGCAGCAATCCGCCCTCGGCCAACAGGGGCCAGAGGGCCCGCAACATCTCTCCCTGGAGCGCCACGGCTCGGTCGACGTCGGCCGGCTGGCGCAGCACCTTGATATCGGGATGGCGGCGGATCACGCCGATCGCGCTGCAGGGCGCGTCGACGAGAATCCGGTCGAACGGGCGGCCATCCCACCAAGCGGCCGGCGCCGTCGCGTCGCCCGCCGCGAGTTTCGCCGACAAGCCGAGTCGTTCGAGGTTCTCGGCGACGAGCCCGAGCCGTTCGGCGTCGCGGTCGACGGCCCAGACTTCGCTGCGCCTCGCGGTGACCTCGAGGATGTGGCCCGTCTTACCGCCGGGCGCCGCGCAGGCATCGAGGACGCGCAGGCCGGGCACGAGGTCGAGCAGTGTCGCCGCGCGTTGCGCCGTTACGTCCTGCACGGACACCTCGCCCGTGACGAACCCGGGCAGGTCCTCCACCGCCATGGGCCGCTCGAGCCGCACTGCCGAGGCCACCTCGGGCGCGGCCGCGGCTGCGATACCCGCGTGCTCGAGCTTGGCCAGGTACGCGGCACGCGTCGTGCGCAGCGCGTTCACGCGCAGCCACATCGGCGGCGCGGCGTTGTTGGCGGCGAGGATTCGTTCCCAATCCTGCGGATAGTCGCCGCGAATGGCGTCGATGAGCCAGCGCGGGTGCGCGAACCGCGCTTCGTCCGAGCGCTGCTCGTCGCGAGCGAGCTCGTCTCGGTCGCGTTGATAGCGGCGCAGCACGGCGTTGACGAGCCCCGCGGAGCCCCGCGAGCCGAGCAGCGGCGCCGCATCGACCGTCGCCGATACGGCCGCATGCGGAGGGATGCGCAACTCTTGAAGCTGGAGCAAACCGACGCGCAGGAGCGCCGCAAGCGGCTCTTGCCCGCTCTTGAGCGGACGCGCGAGCAACCGCGATGCCTGCCATTCGAGCCGGTGATGCCAACGCAGCGCGCCGAACACGAGCGCCGCGAGCAACGCGCGATCGTGCGGCGCCACGCCCTCCGCCCTCTCGAGAATCTCGTCCGCGTTCCGCCGCTCGGTGAGCACGCGCGCGACGATCTCGGCCGCGACGGCGCGCACTCTCGCGCCGGCCGGTGCGGGCTTAGGCGACAAAAACGGCCCCGTCGAGCGAGTGCGCCGCGAGGTAGGCCTCGACGTCCATCACGCGTCCCGACGGCGGCTGGACCCTCTGCAGCCGCAGAGCTCCCGCGCCCGCGGCGACGTCGATCCCGGCCTTGCCTACCGCGACGATGTGGCCGGCGCGGGCCGGCTCGGCGCCGGGCTCGAGCGCCGCGGCTTGCCAAATGCGCAAGCGCCGGCCGTCGGCGAGCTTCGCCTCGGCGACGGGCCACGGATTGAACGCGCGCACCTTGCGCTCGAGATCGACGGCACTCGAGTGCCAGTCGAGCGCAGCCTCGGCCTTGACGATTTTCGGCGCGAGCGTCGCGAGCTCGGCGCGCTGCGGCGTTGCAATCGAGCGGCCGGCCAAGAGGTCGGGCAACGCGGCCGCGAGCGCCTCCGCCGCGAGCGCCGCGAGCCGATCGTGGAGCGCGCCGGCGGTGTCGTCGCGGCCGATCGGCGTTTCGCGCACGAGGTGGACGGCACCGGTGTCCAATCCTAAGTCCATCTGCATCACACTGATGCCCGTCGCGGCGTCACCCGCGAGCACGGCGCGCTGAATCGGCGCGGCGCCGCGCCAGCGCGGCAAGATCGACGCGTGCAGATTGATGCAACCCAAGCGCGGCCAATCGAGCAGCGCCGGCGGCAGCAGCAAGCCGTACGCGATCACGACCATGAGGTCGGGTCGCTCGTCAAAACCCGGCAATCGGGTGGGCTCGCGCAGGCTCGCGGGCTGCGCGATACGCAGGCCGAGCGCAAGCGCCAGCTCCTTGACGGGCGACGCGGTGAGCTTGCGACCGCGCCCGGCGGGGCGATCGGGCTGCGTCAGGACGAGCGGTACGCGGGCGCCGCTCGCGACGAGCGCGCGCAGGCTCGGCAGCGCGAACTCCGGTGTCCCTGCGAACGCTATGCTCGGCGAGGCGCGCAACGACGCACCGATCGGCGGCGCCGTCAAATCACGGGCACGGATTTTTTGCTTCGCGCTTCCGGAGTTTCGGCGCGCTTGGCTTTTTTCGACGCTTTCTTCTTGAGCCGTTCGCGCTTGAGCTCCGACAGATAATCGACGAACAGCTTGCCCTCGAAGTGATCCATCTCGTGCTGAATGCACACGGCGAGCATGCCCTCGGCCGTGAGCTCGAACGGTTTGCCATCCGTGTCGAAAGCTCGGACGCGGATCGCGGCGGCGCGATCCACGAAGTCGTAATACTCCGGGACGGAGAGGCAGCCCTCCTCTGAGTTGGTCTTGCCTTCGGCCGACAGGATTTCGGGGTTGATCAGGCAGTAAGGCTGCTTGCTCTCGACGCCGATATCGCAGACAAGGAGGCGTTTGTGGACGTCGACCTGAGTGGCCGCGAGCCCGATCCCGGGCGCCGCGTACATGGTCTCGAACATGTCGGCCACGAGAGTTTTGAGCTCAATATCGAATTTTGTGACCGGCTCCGCGCGAATTCTTAGGCGGGGGTCTGGATACTCCAGTATTGGGAGGCGTGCCATTGTCGTTCGGCCTCGGTTTCGTGTATAACGCGTCGAAGTTAGCTTAACTCCCTGACTTTACAGGGATAGTAAGATTGCTAGGCAAGTCGCGATTCACCCTGCTGAGCGCAATCGGCGGCCTTGAGGATTATAGCAGTCGGGGCGTGCGGGGCCGGGCCCCGCACCAGCGTCTTGACGGGATAGGGAGCTCACGATGTTCGCGCGCAAGCCATTCATCCGTTCGACGTGCCTCGTGGCTGTTTCGGTGGCCACTGTCGTGCTGCTGTCGAGCTCGTTTGCGCAAGAGCGCGCCGAGCGGCTCGAGCTCGCGGCCGCCGTGGGCCAGCAACCCCCGTCGCCCGTCCTGAATCCGCGCCACCCCGAAACCTATGTCGTGCAGGTGGGTGACACGCTCTGGGACATCGCGTCGATGTTCCTTCGCGATCCGTGGCTGTGGCCCGAGATCTGGCAACTCAACCAGCAAGTCGCGAACCCGCACCTAATTTTCCCCGGCGACATCTTGTCGCTCGCCTATCTTGGCGACGGCAGCCCCGTGATCCAGCTCGAGCGCGGCCCGCAGTCGGCCGGCCCCGGCAGCGGGTTCGAGCGTCTGTCGCCTCGCATCCGCTCGACGCCTCTCGAGGAAGCGATCAACACGATCCCATACGAAACGATCGCAGCCTTTCTGTCGCGACCGCGCGTGATCGAGAGGGATCAGGTGGACGACCTGCCGTACATCGTGGCGCACCGCGAAGGTTTGATCGCCAGCGAAGGCCGCGACGTGTACGTGCGCCGCGTCGACGACGCCACCACGGGCACCGTGTTCAACGTCGTCGAGCAGGGCGAGGAGCTCGTCGATCCCGATGACAACGACGTGCTCGGCTACCAAGGCATCTACGTGGGCCAGGGCCGCGTCGATCGCACCGGCGACCCGGCTACGCTGCGCATGCTCGAGACCGAGCGCGAGGCCGTCGTCGGCAACTTGTTGATGCCCGAAGAGGACGTCAACCAGATGAACTTCCTGCCGCGCGCACCGGAGCAGGAGGTCGAGGGCCGCATCATCTCGGTGCTCTCGGGCGTGTCGCTCATCGGCCAATACAGCGTGGTCGTGATCAACCGCGGCACGAACCACGGCCTCGAGCCCGGCCACGTGCTGCGCGCATACCAAGCAGGCAGAGTCATTCGCGATACGCAACGTAGGGCTTTCGGCCAGAAAGTGCGATTGCCGGACGAGCCGGCAGGCACGATGATGGTGTTCCGTACCGCGGAACGCTTAAGCTATGCGCTCGTCATGGACGCCACGACGCCGCTCGCGCTGCTCGACATCGTCCGCAACCCTTAACCTCCGCGCCGCGGTAGCGGCGCCGCCGTGGCCAGCGCCGCCTGGCTGACGCTGCTCGAGGCGGCGCAGCGTGGTTCGCCCAAGGCCTGGATCGACACACTCCGGGCGTGCGGCTCACCCGAGGCCGTCGCATCGCAATCGCCGCGCGCACTCCTCGAGCGCGGTCTCCCCGAGGAAGCCGTCGCGACGCTTGCGTCCCCCGACCACAGCAAGCACGAGAGCTGGCGCGCATGGCTCGCCCGCCCGAAGCGCGCGCTCGTCACGTTCGGCAGCGCCCACTATCCGCAACGCCTGGCCGAGATCCCCGACGCGCCGCTCGCGCTTTGGGTCGAAGGCCCCGAGCTCGCGCTGCTCGCGGCGCCGCAGCTTGCGATCGTCGGCAGCCGCAGCCCCACGCGCGCAGGCCGCGAGACCGCCGAACAGTTCGCGCGCTACCTGAGTCAACGCGGTTTGTGCATCACGAGCGGCCTCGCGACCGGCATCGACGGCGCGAGCCATCGCGGCGCACTGCCCGAGCTCGGCGGCACGATCGCAGTGCTCGGTTGCGGCATCGACGTCGTGTTTCCGCGCATACACGCGCAGCTCACGGCCGAGGTCGCCGCGCGCGGCCTGCTCGTTTCCGAATTCGCTCCCGGCGTCGGGCCGCAGAAGCATTTTTTTCCCCAGCGCAACCGCATCATCGCGGCCCTCTCGCTCGGCACGCTCGTCGTCGAGGCGACACGCCGCAGCGGCTCGTTGATCACGGCCGGGCTCGCAACGGACTACGGGCGCGAGGTGTTCGCCGTGCCGGGCTCGATCCACAATCCGCTCGCGCGCGGTTGCCACTTGTTGATCCGTCAAGGCGCGAAGCTCGTCGAAGAAGCAGCCGATGTCCTCGTCGAGCTCGCACCACTGCTCGAGCTCGCGGGCGTCGTTCTCGCACCGCCTCCGCCCGCTGCGGAAAAGGCCGTCGAGGCACGATTCGCGGGCGACCCGGCCTACGACAACCTACTGAACGAGCTCGCGTTTTCGCCGATTCCGATCGCCGATTTGGGAGCCCGGGTGCAATTGACGACGGCGGAGCTTTCCTCCATGCTGCTTTTGTTGGAGCTCGAAGGGTTGGTCGAGGCATTGCCCGGCGGTCGGTACGTGCGCTCGGGCAAGAAGGAATGATGAAAGAATCGGTCCTCGACGTACTGATGTACCTGTTCGAGTCCTACGTAGACTCCCAAGACGAACCCGAACCGAGCCGCTACGAGCTCAAGCGCGAGCTCGGCCGTGCTGGGTTTCATGATCGCGAGATCGACCGGGCGCTCGAGTGGCTCGACAGCCTGAGCACGTCGGACGCGAGCCACGTACCTCAGAACACGGCGTTTCGACTATTCGACGCGGTGGAGCAAGAACGCCTCGACTCGGCGTCGCGTGGCTACTTGTTGCACCTCGAGCAGATCGGAATCCTCAAACCCGCGCAGCGGGAGATCGTCATCGATCGCCTGCTCGCACTCGACGACGACGAGATCGATGTCGAGCAGACGAAGTGGGTCGTCATGATGGTGCTCTTCAGCCAGCCGGACCAGCAGGACGCGTTCGCGCAAATGGAGGATCTCGTCTACGCGGACGACTCGGCCTGGGTCCACTAGTCTCAAGCGGCGCCGCTAGCCGCGCGATGCCTTCTTTAACCTTCCCGCACTGATCGGCTATCCTGCCGGTCCCCAAAAACCGCGATGACGAGATTGGTACCCAGTCGTCAGTTCTTAGTGCCTGCGTCCCGGAGACTAGCGCGAGCGATCGTGAGCCGCTGAGCCATGGGTAAGAATCTCGTCATCGTCGAATCACCCGCGAAGGCGCGCACCATCGAGAAGTATCTCGGCGGCGACTTCGAGGTGCTCGCATCGTACGGCCACGTGCGCGACCTCGTGCCGAAGGAAGGCGCCGTCGATCCCGAGCGCGATTTTGCGATGAAGTACCAGCTCATCGAGAAGAACGAGAAGCACGTCGACAAAATCGTCAAGGCCGCGAAAAAGGCCACCGCGATCTACTTGGCGACCGACCCCGACCGCGAGGGCGAAGCGATCTCGTGGCACGTGTTCGAGGTGCTCAAAGAGCACAAGGTCGTCGACTCGAAGAAAGTGCAGCGCGTCGTCTTCCACGAGGTGACGAAGCGCGCGATCCAGGAAGCCATCGACCAGCCGCGCGATCTCTCGGAGCAGCTCGTCAACGCCCAGCAAGCGCGCCGCGCGCTCGATTACCTCGTCGGCTTCAACCTCTCGCCGCTGCTCTGGAAGAAGGTGCGGCGCGGGCTATCGGCCGGCCGCGTGCAGAGCCCGGCGCTGCGGCTCATCGTCGAGCGCGAGGACGAGATCACGGCGTTCAAGGCTCAGGAGTATTGGACGATCGAAGCCATCGCCGAGCAGGCTACGCAGTCGTTCCCTGGCCGCCTCGCCGTGTACGACGGCGCGAAGGTCGAGCAGTTCACGTTCACGGATGCCGCCCAAGTCCGCGCCGCCGAGCAGAAGATCCGCGACACGGCGCGCGGTGTGCTCACGGTCGTCAAGGTCGACAAGAAGCAACGCCGCCGCAACCCGGCCGCACCGTTCACGACGTCGACGCTCCAGCAAGAAGCATCGCGCAAGCTCGGCTTCAGCGCGCAGCGCACGATGACCGTCGCGCAGCGCCTCTACGAGGGTATCGATATCGGCGAAGGCTCGGTCGGCCTCATCAGCTACATGCGCACGGACTCGGTCACGCTCGCCGACGAGGCGCTCACGGAAGTGCGCAGCGTCATCGTGGAGCGCTTCGGCGCCGACAATCTGCCCGAGGAGCCGCGCAAGTACACGACCAAGGCCAAGAATGCGCAAGAAGCCCACGAGGCGATTCGCCCGACTTCAGCGGCGCGGCATCCCGAGGACCTGCGCCGCTTCCTCGACCTGAATCAGTACAAGCTCTACGAGCTCATCTGGAAGCGCACGGTCGCGTCGCAGATGAACCCGGCCGTCTACGACACGGTCGCGCTCGACCTCGCAGCCGGCGATCCGCCGAGCAATGACATCTCGTTCCGCGCCACGGGCTCCGTGCTCGTGAGCCCCGGCTTCATCGCGGTCTACCAGGAAGGCCAGGACGAGCCCATCGGCGACGAGCAGGACAGGATCTTGCCGGCCGTGACCGAGGGCGCGCGCGTCGCGCTCAAGGACCTGCAGAGCGCGCAACATTTCACCGAGCCGCCGCCGCGCTACTCGGAGGCCACGCTCGTCAAGGCGCTCGAGGAGTTCGGCATCGGCCGGCCTTCGACCTATGCCTCGATCATCTCGACGTTGCGCAATCGCGAGTACGTCGAGATGGACAATCGCCGCTTCATCCCGACCGACGTCGGGCGCGTCGTCGTTCGCTTCCTGACCGAATACTTCTTGAAATACGTCGACTACGAGTTCACGGCGCGCATGGAGGACGACCTCGACGCCGTCTCGCGCGGTGAACGCGAGTGGGTGCCGCTGCTCGCCGAGTTCTGGAAACCGTTCACGAAGCTTGTCGACGTCATCGACACCACCGTGACGCGCGAGCAAGCCTCGCAAGCGCGTGTGCTCGGCGTCGACCCCGCGAGCGGCCGGCCCGTCAGCGTACGCATGGGCCGGTACGGCGCGTTCGTGCAGATCGGCACCAAAGAAGACGTGGAGAAGCCGCGCTTCGCGGGCCTGCGCCCCGGGCAGAAGATGGACACGATCGAGTTCCAGGCGGCGCTCGATCTCTTCCTGCTGCCGCGCGAGCTCGGAGTGACCGCGGAGGGTGAGCCTGTCTCGGCCAACATCGGCCGCTTCGGCCCCTACGTGCGCTACGCGAACAAGTTCGTGTCGATCAAAGGCGACGACCCGTACACGATCACGCTCGAGCGCGCGCTCCAGCTGATCGCCGAGAAGAAGATCGCGGACGCCAACCGCTTGATACGCGACTTCCCCGACGCCGGAATCCAGGTGCTCAACGGTCGCTACGGCCCCTACATCACGAACAAAGCGAAGAACGCCAAGATCCCGAAGGACAGGGTGCCGATCGAGCTCACGCTCGAAGAGTGTCAGGCTCTGCTCGCCGCCGCGCCCGAGCGCCGCGGCCGGGGCCCGAAGCGCAAGCCCGCCGCGGCACCGGTGGCCGACGTACCCACCGCGAGCGCGCCAACCG
>DATFFV010000377.1:0-3473 GCA_035249885.1 Gammaproteobacteria bacterium
GACCGCGGCCGTCTTGCTCGGCGCCGTCTCGCGGAGGAAGAAACAGACGACAATGCCGAGCGCCACGCCGATCAGCGCAACGTTCAGCGCGCTCGGCAAGCCGTAGCGATCGGTGACCTCGCCGGCGATGTAGGGGGCAACGCCGCCGCCGAAGATCTCACCCGCGCCGACGACCACGCCGATCGCCGAGGAGATGAGCCCGGGCGGCGCCGACTCCGTCGCGATCGGGCCCGTGATCAACGCCACGTTGCCGAGGCAGAAGAACGAGCACACGAACAACGCGACGAACAGCGGCAACACCGCGGCGCCCGTGTTGGCGAACCACCAGACGGACAGCGCCGCCGCGACGAAGCCGATGATGGCGAGCGGCTTGCGGCCGAAGCGATCGGACAATCCCGGCCAGCCGAATTGCCCGAAGAAGCCGCCGAACCCGAGTGCGGAGGCGACGACGCCCGTTTGCGTCGGGGTCAATTGCACCGCGTTGGTCAGGTAGACCGGCACCATCGCGCCGAGCACGAACACGCAGGCCATCGCGCACAACAACGCGAGCATACAGACGAGGATGTTCGGCGTCCTGAGCACCTCGATCCACGAGCCACTCGCTTGCGTCGCGCCGATGAGCGCACCGCCTTGAGTGTCTTTCGGCTCTCGGAGCTGAAAGTACAAGAAGATGCCAACGATGAAACCCGGGATCGCGGCGATCCAAAAAACCCAGCGCCACGACGGCACGACGTCCAACAGCAACGTCGCGATGATCGGCCCGAGCGCAAACCCCATGAGCGCGAAGCCGCTTTGCTGTAGCCCTTGATTGAACCCGCGCCGCTCGGGTCTCGAGGCAGCGGCAACGGCCGTGAAGCTCGTCGGGCAATACGTGCCCTCCATCGCCCCCATGATCGCGCGGATCCATACGAGCGCGACGAGGCCCTGAACCATGCCGGAGAATCCGGACATCAGCGAGAACAGGATGATCGCGGGGATCAGCACCTTGCGGTGACCGATGGCGTCCGACAGACGGCCCGAAAAGATCGCAAACACGCCCCAGAGCACGCCAAGAATTCCCGCGAGCCGGCCGATTTCGCCGTCGGGAAGCCCGAGATCGGCTGCCATCGCCGGGAACAACGACGCGATGATCCAGCGGTCGAGACCGACGAGGCCGAATCCGATCCCGAGCAACAGCACGGTTTTCCATTCGTAGGACGTATCCCAGGGGCGCGTGCTCGTCGCTTGACCGATCGTCGTCGTGCTTGGCTGTGCCATGGGTGGCGAACCTCGTGTGGGTAGGAAGGCGCGATTGTAGTCCGACTTCCGATCGTGGCTAAGGAGCGTTCGCGTGCATACGCAAGTCGAGGCGGTCGGCGACATCGAGAGGTCTCGTCCGGCCGGGGCACTGCCGCTGTCGTCGCCCGAGCGCGCCATCCGTACTAGCTAATGCAGTCCCTTTGCCTGTACGCGGAGACCACATCATGAAGCTCGACATCGCCGCGTTCGGCGCGGCAACCTTGGCCGTCATCGCCCCGCCCGCGGCGCGCTGAGGCTCCGCGTCGTGAGTGGCGCACACGGCCTGGCACTCGCGCTGACGTTGGGGTGCGCTCCCGCCTTCGCGCAGGTCGACTTCTCGGGCAACTGGGCGCCGTTGTTCCACGAGGATCAACCCGAGCGGCTGCCGGGCCCCGAGCTCGGCGACTACTCGGGCATTCCGCTCAACGACGCCGGCCGCCTGCGCGGCGACTCCTACGACGGCGACCGCATCTCGGTCGTCACCGAGTATCAATGCCGGCCGCATGGCGGCGACTACTCGATGCGCGGTTTGGCCAACATGCGTGTCGAGCAAGTGATCGACGCGCTCACGCAGCGCGTAACTGCGCTCCATCTGCGCATGAACTTTCAAGAGCAGGAGCGCACGATCTGGCTCGACGGGCGCGAGCATCCGCCCGCACTGTCGCCCCACACGTTCGCCGGGTTCTCGACGGGCACGTGGCACGGCAACATGCTCGACGTCACGACCACGCACTTGAAGCCGAACTATCTGCGGCGCAACGGCTTGCCGCGCAGCGGCGAGGCCACCTTCACCGAGCACTGGGTGCGGCACGGCGAATACCTCACGATCACGACGTTGATTCGCGACGCAGCGTTCCTCACGGAGCCGCTCGTTCGCAGCCAGACGTGGCTGCTCGCGCCCGGCCAGCGGCTCGGCCGGGACGTCTGCGTGTACGTGCCCGAAGTGCCCGGCGCGCCCGATTACGTGCCGAATCACTTGCCGGGCACGAACCCTTTCTTACGCGAGGTCATCGAGTGGTACGGTTTGCCCGAGGCCGGCGTGCGCGGGGGCAGCGAGACGCTCTACCCCGACTTTCAAAAAATCATGCGGCTGCCCGCCGAGGCACCGCAGCAATGCCAACGGTACTGCCGTTGCGGTGAATTCGGCCGCGGCTGCGACTTGCTGTCACCGCGACGATGAGTAGACCGGCCCGGTTACTCGCGCTCGCCGCCGCAGCATTCGCCATGCTGCGCCTCGAGGCGCAGCAGGACTTCTCGGCCGTCGAGCTGCAGGTGCTCCCCGTGCAGGGCAACGTCTACATGCTCGCGGGCGCGGGCGGCAACGTGACCGTGCAGGTGGGCGACGAGGGCGTGCTCATCGTCGACACACAGTTCGCGCCGCTCGCGGCGAAAATCATGGCGAAGATCAGAACGCTGTCGAATCGACCGGTCCGTTTCATCATCAACACGCACGCGCACCCCGATCACGTCGGCGGCAATGCGGCGCTGGCCGAGCTGATCGCGCCGGGCCCGCTCGAGCCGTTGCAGATGATCGCGCACGCGAACGCGCTCGACCGGCTCTCGAACCCCGGGGCCGGTGAACCCGAGACGCCGGCCGGCGGGCTGCCCGCGGACTCCTATTTCACGCCAACGAAGGATTTTCACTTCAACGACGAGGCCGTATTCCTCTACCACGCTCCACGCGCGCACACCGACGGCGACACGATCGTGCTGTTCCGCGAATCCGACGTCGTAGCGACAGGCGATCTGTTCGTGCCGGGCGGCTACCCGTTCATCGACCTCGAGCGCGGCGGCAGCGTGCAGGGGCTCATCGCGGGATTGAACCAGGTCCTGCACCTGACCGTGCCCGCCAAGACCCAGGAGGGCGGCACATACGTGATTCCGGGGCACGGCCGCATTTGCGACGAGGCCGACGTCGTCGAGTTCCGCGACATGGCGGTCATCGTCCGCGACCGCATCGCGAGCATGATCGAGGGCGGCATGACGCTGCGGCAGGTCCAAGCCGCGCGCCCGACGCTCGATTACGATACCGAGTACGTGAACGACGGCAGCTTCGTAACCGCCAACGCGTTCGTCGAGGCTGTTTTTCGCAGCCTGACGGAACAGACGCCATGAAAGCGTCGTTGCTGCTCGTCTCCTGCGGCGCACTCGCCTGCTCGGCCGGGCTCGCCCAGGCGCCGGCGCCCGCAGCCGCA
>DATFFV010000378.1:0-6411 GCA_035249885.1 Gammaproteobacteria bacterium
CGCGCAGCGCGACCGCATCGTCGGTACCGCCGCCTCGTAGCCGCTTACCTACGCCTCAACGTGAGAACGGCCGCACGAGTTGCGGCCGTTCTCCTTTTACACACCGGCACTGATCACGGCGCGTACCTCGGCCGCATGGCAGCGCTCGGCGAGCTCGCGTCTGAAACGCAGGTGGCGCCGCCGGCTGAGCTCCACGAGCGGCCTCCAGAGGAGCGCCGTGAGCCGGTAGCGGATCAGGAAGTGCCAAATGCGGTTCGACCGCTTGTAGAGATACGACATCGCGAGATACGCGGGCACGGCGCGCCAATCCTTGGGGCGACGGCGCCAGATCGAGCGATGCGAGAACAGCCGGCGGTAGCAAACCTCGTAACCGTCGCGGAGCTCCTCTCCCGTCATGCGTTTGGGCTCGAACACGACGTGCGCCGTGTCGTAAAGGCTCCAGTCGCGATGCACGATGCGCTTCTCCTTCTCGAGCTGCTCGAAAAGTGGCGTGCCCGGATACGGCGTGAGAATGTGGAACGTCGCGCATTCGAGCCGGTTCTGCTCGACCCATTCGACGGTTCTCTCGAACACGTCGACGTCGTCGTGATCGAAGCCGAGCACGAAGCTGCCGTTCACCTGGATACCGTTGTCGTGCAGGATCGCGACGCGGCGCGCGTAGTCGTCGGGGACCGGCGAGCGCTTGCCGGCGTCCTCGAGGTTGCCGACGTTGAGCGACTCGAAGCCGATGAAGACGCCCGTGCACCCCGCGAGCGCCATCTCGCGCACGAGGTCCGGATCGTCGGTCACGTCGATCGTGAGCGCGGCGCTCCAAATGATGTCGAGCGGCTTGAGCGCCGAGCAGAGCGTCCGCAGGTACTCGCGTCTCGAACCCAAGTTGTTGTCGACGAACACCGCATACGGCTGACCGTCGGCCGCGATCTCCGCGGCGACTTGCTCGACGTCGCGAAGCCGATAGGGCATGTGCAAGCCTTCGGTCGAGAGATAGCAGAACCCGCAGCGGTTGTGGCACCCCCGCGTCGCGATGACACTCGACGTCGTCAGGAACCCGTCGCGCGGCAGCACGTCGCGGCGCGGTGCTGGGTCGTCGCGATACGGCTTGCGGTAGTCGCCCCGGTAAACGGGCTGCAATGCACCCGCCTCCACGTCGGCGAGAATCTGCGGCCATACCTGCACGCCCTCTCCGATCGCGATGGCGTCGGCATGCGCGGCGGCTTCCTCCGGCGCCGTCAGCACGTGGAGCCCGCCGAGGACGACCTTCGCGCCCCATTGCCGGTACCACTGCGCGAGCTCGTACGCGCGCTTGGCAAACGTGAGGTGCACGGTGATCGCGACGACTTGGGGGATGGGGTCGAGCGGCGGCGGCCCCTGCAGAAGGTTCTCGTCCCAATAGCCCACCTGCCAATGCGCCGGCGTCGCGGCCGCCACGGAGGTCAGCGCGAGCGTCGGCGTCAGCACGTGCTTGCCGAAGCTCGCGTGCGGATCCTTGCGATAGAACGGATTCAGGAGCAGCGCATAACGCCGGCGCAGCGGGCCCGGTGTCGCATTGGGATCGAGCGCCGGCGCCACCGCCATCGGCCGTGGGAGCCACGGAGCACGCGATCCCTTTGTCCACATGGCGCCACCCCGTCGCGTCTGGATGACTTATCGTCAAGCACTTTGCGCCGCAAAGTCAACTGAGGTCGACGAGCTCGTTCGCTGCTCTTCACACGCCGAGCAGCGCGGGCAGCGTGCACATATCGTCGAAGGTTCGCACCGCCCCGGCAGCGGTCAGCTTCGCGGCCGGCGTGAGCCCCACGAAGCCGAACACGGTCATGCCGGCCGCACGGCCCGCGAGCACGCCGTTGACGGAGTCCTCGATGACGACCGTGCGCGCGGGCGCAGCGCCCATGCGCTCGGCCGCGAGCAGGAACACGTCCGGGGCCGGTTTGCCGCGCGGTACGTCGACGGCGCTGAAGATGCGCCCCTCGAAGAACGAGAGTAGCCCCGTCGTTCCTAGAGTGATCTGCATCTTGTCGTGACTGCCGCTAGAGGCGATGCAGTAAGGCACGGTCAGTGCGGCGAGGACTTCGCGAATACCTTCGATCGGCTCGACCTCCTCGCGCAGCACGCGGTTCCGCTCGACCACGTAGCCGTCCAGAGCGCCGTCAGGCACGCGCCGGCCCGTCGACTCCTCGACGATGCTCAAGCACTCCTTGAGCGTCAAACCGGAGAAGCGCTCGTTCATCTCGGCGTCGCTGAGCCGCAGGCCGAGCGAGCGCATGAAGGCGCCGAACAGATCGTTGACGATGCGCTCGCTGTCGACGACGACACCGTCGCAATCGAAGATCACGAGCTCGAAGCGTGCCATCAATCGTCGAGCGTGCGCCGCTGCCTTTTCAGTCGCGCGTGCCGCGTCTTGCTGTCGAGACGGCGCGCCTGCGACGCGCGCGTGGGCTTCGTGGGCCGGCGCACCTTGGGCACGAACAGCGCGCGGCGCACGAGGTCGGCGAGGCGTTCGAGCGCCGCAGCCTTGTTCTGCTCTTGGCTGCGAAACTGCTGTGCCTTGATGACGACAACGCCGTCGGCCGCGATACGATGATCGCGCAGGGCGAGCAACCGCTCGCGGCAACCCGGCGGCAAAGCCGCCGAGTGCGCAGCGTCGAAACGCAGCTGCACGGCGCTCGCGACCTTGTTGACGTTCTGCCCGCCCGCACCCTGCGACCGGATGGCCGTGAACTCGATCTCGGCCGCAGGGATGGTCACGCGGCCGTCGACGACGAGCCCCTCGTCGCTCACGGCGTTCTCAGTTCGCGGGCTCGATGCGCAGGATCGCGCCGTCGTCCTCGTCGGTGAGGAGATAGAGCAACTCGTCGGGCCCCTGCCGCACGTCGCGGATGCGTTGGCGCAGATCGACGAGCAGCATCTCACGGCGCAACTCCTCCCAGTTGTCGTTGAACCGAATGCGCTCGAGATGCCCGGTGCCCGGAATTTCGCCCATGCGCATGCCGCCGACGAACGCGTTGCCTTGCCAATTCGGCAGCTTTTCGCCGGTGTAGATCGCCAAGCCCGAGGTCGCGATCGACGGCATCCAATAGACGATCGGATCCTCGAATCCTTCGCGCGAGAATCCCTTCGACTGCCAGGGGCCTTGATACGTACGCCCCGTGCTCACGAGCGGCCAGCCGTAGTTCGCACCGGGCTTGAGGACGTTGATCTCGTCACCGCCGTTCGGGCCTTGCTCGCTCTCCCAGAGCTCTCCGGTCGTCGGATGCAAGACGAGCCCTTCCGTGCTGCGATGGCCCAGCGTGTAAATCTCGGGCTTATAGCCCTCTCGACCCGAGAACGGATTGTCGGCGGGCACGCTGCCGTCGTCGTTCAAGCGCAGTACCTTGCCGGCGTGGCTCATCGGATTCTGCGCGCCGGTACCGTCGCCGGCATTGCCGAACATGCTCACGTAGAGCTTGCCGTCGCGCCCGAACGCGAGCCGCGACACGCTGCTCGCGTCCGTCGTGACGAAGATGTCCCGCACGTCCGTCAGCGCGTTGCCGTTCCAGGCGCCGCGCGCGACGCCGAGCCCGTTCTGCCGTTCTGCAATCGGCTTGTTGTAGCTCAGGTAGACGAAACCGTTGGCCGCGAACTGCGGATGCAGCGCGACGTCGAATAGGCCCGACAACCCCTGTGCCCGCACCTCGGGCACACCCGCGATGGGCTCGGGATCGAGCACAGCGTTGCGGACGATCCGCAGCCGCCCGGGGCGTTCCGTCACGAGCATCTCTCCGCCCGGCAGCCACACCAGGCTCCAGGGGCGCACGAGACCGCGCGTATGCACGACGACGCGAATCTCCTGTTCGGCCGTCTTGTACGTGAACGGCCCGGAGCCGAGCGGCGGCACCTCGATGCCCGTCGGCGGGCGCGCGATTCCGGCATTGCCCGTCTGCGCGCGCTGCTGCGCGAGCGCACCGACCGCGATGACCGAGATCGCCGCAGCGGCGACGCAACTGACCAGCTGACGACGAGGCATGGCTCGCTCCTGCACGTGGCGTTTTGGAAACAGCTCCATGGTAACGCGTGACTCTAGACCTTGTCCGCAGGCATCGCCACCGGCAACCGGATGCACCGCGTTCCCAATCGGTGCAGACTTAGCCACGGTCGTCAACGTCGGGAGAACATCGATGCCTACGGCCCACGACATCCTGCGCTCCAAGGGGCACTCCGTTCACTCCGTCCGCCCCACCGATACCGTCCTCACGGCACTCAGCACGATGGCCGAGCACGACGTCGGCGCAGTGCTCGTGCTCGAGGGTGGCGAGATCGTCGGCGTCTTGAGCGAACGCGACTACGCCCGCAAGGTAGCGCTCGTCGGCCGCACGTCGCGCGACTCGCCCGTGAGCGCGATCATGACCACCGACGTCGTCTGGGTTGCCCCACACCGCTCGATCGAAGAATGCATGGCGCTCATGACCGAGCGCCGCGTGCGTCACCTGCCTGTCATCGACAATCGGCGCGTCGTGGGTGTCATCTCGATCGGCGACCTCGTCAAGGCCATGATCGACGAGCAGGAATTCACGATCCGGGAGCTCAAGAGCTACATCGCGAGTTGACCGCCGCGCCAGGACCGATGCGGGGCGCGGCCGCAAGGGCTTGCGCGAACGCCTCGGCCTTGTCAGGATGCCCGCAGGCTTCCAAGCCGCAAACCATTCTCATTTTTTGGGGGATCCCATGAAAAAACTATTGCTCGCTGGTCTCGCAGCCGCCGCCGTTGCCCTGCCCGTCGCCGCTGCTTTGCAGAAGGGCGATGCGGCGCCGACGTTCACCGCTCAAGCGTCGCTCGCAGGCAAGGAGTTCCAATACTCGCTCGCCGACGCGCTCAAGCAAGGCCCGGTCGTCGTGTACTTCTATCCCTCGGCGTACACGCAGGGCTGCAACATCCAGGCGCACACGTTTGCCGAGAACATGGAGAAGTTCAACGCCGCGAAGGCCACGGTCATCGGGGTGTCGCTCGACAGCATCGCGCGCTTGAACGACTTCTCGGCCGATCCGGCTTACTGCGCCGGCAAGCTCGCCGTCGCGTCGGACGCCGACGGCTCGATCGCGAAGTCGTATGGGGTCAATGTCCGCGAGGGCCGCGCCGGGATACCGGACACGCGCGGCGTCGCCATCGACCACGGCTTCGCCGAGCGCCTGACGTTCATCGTCATGCAAGACGGCAAGGTCGCAACCACGATCGGCGGCCAGGGCGTCTCGCCCGAAGACAACGTCGCACAGGCCTTGAAGGCCGTCCAAGACCTCGCCGCGAACTAAAACCCCGGAAGGTGCCGGTGTTACGGTTTCGGTTCAACCGAAAGGGAGCGGAACAGTACCGTTCGGTTGAACCGACACCGTAACACCGGCACCTCCTAGCGCAGCCAGCCGGCGGCGAGCTGTTTCTCGTGCGCCGTGATCGCGTTGCGCATGAACATCGCGACCGTGACCGGGCCGACGCCGCCCGGCACGGGCGTGACCCAGCTCGCGACTTCCTTGACGTTGTCGGTATCGACGTCGCCGACGATGAACGCCTCACCGTTCGGGCCGGTGATTTGGTTGATGCCGATGTCGATGACGGCTGCGCCCGGCTTGACCATGTCGGCGCGTAAGAAGCGCGGCTTGCCGACGGCCACGAGCACGGCGTCGGCGCGGCGCGAGTGCGCGGCCACCGAGCGCGTCAAGTGGTGGCACACGGTGACGGTCGCGCCCTCGGCCATGAGCATGAACGCCGCGGGCTTACCGACGATCTCCGAGTGGCCGATCATCACGACCTCCAGGCCGTGCAGGTTCAACCCCGTTGCCTTGATGAGCTCGACGGATGCCGCGGCCGTGCACGGCGCGAGCGCCAAGTCGTTGTAGACGATGTCGCCGATCGAGGCCGGGTTCATGCCCTCGACGTCCTTGAGCGGATGGATCGCCGACGCCAGTGAGCGGCCGTGCAGATGCTTCGGGATCGGCCGCTGCAGGATCACGCCGAGCACGGTCGGGTCGTCGTTCATCGCGCGCAGCCGCGCCTTGCATTCATCTTGCGTGAGCGCGCTCGGCCACGTCTGGTCCTCGAACGCGATGCCGACCTTGTTCGCCGCGCTCGCCTGGCCGCGCACATAGACCGCAACCTCCTTGTGCTCGCCGATGCTGATCGACACGAGCCGGCCCAGCGAATGCTTCGCCGCGCCGGCCCGCACACGCGCGGCGACGGACTCGAGGATGCGGTCGCGAACGGCGCGGCCGTCGAGGAGGCGGTTATCGATCATGACTGACTTCCGATTGAGCTAGTTGAACGTGTCGCAAGCGGAAGGATCGCCCGTACGCAAACCCGCGCCGAGCCACCGCTGCCGCTCGCCGGAGGAGCCGTGCGTGAACGAGTCGGGCGTGACGTTACGCCCGGCATTACGCTGCAACGTG
>DATFFV010000379.1:0-3163 GCA_035249885.1 Gammaproteobacteria bacterium
GCGCGCTACGACGAGCGGCTCGAGCGATGCCGCGGCGTCGACGCGAATCGCGCGATCGGCGCCCATGGCCAAGCCCGTGCGCAGCTCGCGTTCCGCGGCGCTGCCGCCCAGCGTCACGAGCACCACGTTGCTGAACGCGCCGGCCTCGCGCAGCCGCAACGCGGCCTCGAGCGCGATCTCGTCGAACGGATTGATGCTCGTCTTCAAGCCGTCGGTCGCCATGCCCGATCCATCGGGCTTGACGCGCACGCGCACGTTGAAATCGACGACGCGTTTGATCGCGACCAGGATCGTCTGCACAGGACGTCGATTCTAACAACAGCCGGAGCGCGCCGCCGTCGACTCGCTACAATGCCCGCATGACAATGGGCCCGCTCATCGACGTCGGCACGCTCGCGCGCGAAAACGGCCGCGCGGGCTTGGTCGTCGTCGACTGTCGCTTCAATCTCACGGACCCGGCGGCCGGCCGCGCGGCTTACGATCGCGGCCACGTTCCAGGTGCGCGCTACGCTCATCTCGAGGACGACCTGTCACGCCAACCGTCGGCCGCCGAAGGCCGACATCCATTGCCGGACACGGCGCGCTTCGCCGCGACGCTCGGCGGCTGGGGAATCACGCCCGAGGACACTGTGGTCTGCTACGACGAGGGGTCCGGCGCGATTGCCGCGCGCCTCTGGTGGCTGCTGCGGCACGTCGGCCATCGCGACTGCGCCGTTCTCGACGGCGGCTTCGCGGCTTGGCGGGCAGCCGGCTTGGCAGAAGAGCTCGAGACGCCGAGCTGGACCGCGCGGCGCTACGAGCCACGCTCGACGGGCGCGCAGCGCGTCGTCGCGACGACCGATCTCGCGGCGCAGCTCGCGGCCGGTGGCCTACTCGTCGATGCACGGGCGGCGCCGCGTTATCGCGGCGAGCAAGAGTCGATCGATCCGGTCGCGGGCCACGTACCCGGCGCCCGCAACCGGCCGTTCGCAAGCAACGTAGCGGCGAACGGGTGCTTCCGGCCAGCCGCCGAGCTGCGCGCGGAGCTGCTCCTGCTGCTCGACGGCCGTGAGCCGAGCGACCTCATCGCGATGTGCGGCTCGGGTGTGACCGCGTGCCACTTGCTGCTGGCCCTCGAGCTGGCAGGCTTGAAGGGTGGGGCGCTCTACGCGGGCTCCTGGAGCGAGTGGATCCGCGACGCGTCCCGGCCCATCAAGACGGGTCCGGAGCCTTAAGAAGGCCGGCGCTGCGCGAATTGCTACGCCGGCGCTTGGCCCGCGGCGCCCGGCGTGGTAAAGACAGCTTAGCTTTCTCTTTAACAGGTACGAGCCCCGTGTCGCGCCACTCTCACGAGATCGAAGCGAGCTCCGAGCTCAAGCAGGTCCGCTATGAAATTCGCGGCAAGCTCGCCCGGCGTGCCCAAGAGCTCGAGCGGCAAGGGTACGAGATCATCCAGCTCAACATCGGCAACCCGGGGCTATTCGGCTTGCGCACGCCGGAAACGATGCGGCTCGCGATGATCGAGAACCTGGCGTCAGCCGAGGCCTACTGCAACCAGAAGGGCATCTTTCCGGCCCGCGAAGCCGTCGTCATGCAGCAGCAGGCGCGCGGTATCGACGGCGTCAATGCCGAGCACGTCTTCATGGGCAACGGTGTCAGCGAGCTCATCGACCTCTCGTTGCGCGGCTTGTTGAATCCCGGCGACGAGGTGTTGATCCCGAGCCCGGATTATCCGCTGTGGACGGCCGCCACGGTCTTGAACGGCGGGCGGGCCGTCTACTACCCGTGCCCGGAGGCGCAGGACTTCAATCCCGACCCCGACGCGATCGCGAAGCTCATCACGCCGCGCACGCGCGCGATCGTCGTGATCAATCCCAACAATCCGACGGGCGCGGTCTACAGCCGCGATTGCCTCACGGCCATCGCGCGGTTGGCCGAGCGCCATAACCTCGTTGTCATGAGCGACGAGATCTACGACCAGATGGTCTACGACGGCGCCGAGTTCGTGCCGATGGCCACGCTGTGCCACGACACGTTGTGCGCCACGTTCAGCGGCTTGTCGAAGGTGTACCGCGCCTGTGGCTATCGCGTCGGCTGGGTCTCGTTCAGCGGCACCGTCGATCGCGCGGACCGCTACATGAGCGCGCTCGACCTGCTCGCGGCGCTACGCCTGTGCAGCAACGTGCCGGCGCAATGGGCGGTGCAGACGGCGCTCGGCGGTTTCCAGAGCATCGGCAAGCTGTGCTCGCCGGGCGGCCGACTCTATCAATCGCGGCAGGCCATCGTCGACGGCGTGAAGCAGAGCCGCTTCCTCCATCTCGTTGCGCCGCGCGGCGCCATGTACGCGTTCATCGGCGTCGACAACAAGAAGTTGCCGGGCTTCGATGACGAGACGTTCGCGATGGAGCTGCTCGAGCAGCAACACGTGCTCATCGCCCCGGGGTCGAGCTTCAACACGCCGTATCGCGACCACTTCCGTATCACGACGCTTCCCGAAGCGGCGCGTTTGGGCGACGTGTTTCAGCGCATGGAGCACGTCCTCGACCAGATGGCCGAGCGACCGCCACACCTCGAAACGGCCTGATGCCGGGGAACACGGGCGCCGGCAGCGAGCGCTCGACGATCGTCGTTGCGAATGCACTCGCGGCGCAGCAGTGGGAAATGCACCTGTCGGCCGGGCAAATCGCCGGCCGCGCCCCCGCTTGGGCGACGCCGCCGCTCGCGACGTACGCCACGTGGCTCGACGGCCTCTGGACGGACCACGGCGGCGATCGCGGCGAACCCCTGACGGTGGACCAGTCGGCCGCGCTGTGGCGGCGCGTGCTAGCCGAATCCAGCGAGAGCGCGGAGCTCATCGGTCACGCCGGCGCCGCCGAGTGGGCCGCCGATGCTTGGCAACTGCTGCATCGCTGGCGGCTCGATCCCGCCGCGCAGCGCGCGTATCCGGACCAGCTCGACTACCGCGCTTTCCTAAGCTGGTGCCGCAGCTACGGCGAGCGTCTCGAAGGGCACGGCTGGATCGATCGGGCCGAGCTCGAGGCGGCGCTCGCGGCACGCACGCTCGGCGGCCCGGCGCGCTTCGTCGCGGCTGACCTCCACGAGCTGTACCCCGCCCGCGCGGCGCTATTCGCGCAGCTTACGGCCCACGGCCGCACCGTGGCGGCCATGACGGCGCCGGTCGTGG
>DATFFV010000380.1:0-4246 GCA_035249885.1 Gammaproteobacteria bacterium
CATCATCGCCGAGCGCCATGATCAACGCGAGCGCCACGTCGGCGGCATCTTCCGGGCTGTCTACGGTGCTCAGGGCGGCGAGCACCTGGTCCGGGGCCGTGCGCGCCCAAGCGCCGTAGACGGCGCCGAGGGCCGCCCCGCCGACGCGCAGCTCGCGCGCGAGGCGCACCGCACGCACCGCATCGAGCTCGGCATAGCGCCGGAGCAGTACGGCAAGCGCGAGCTCGCGGTCGGTCGAAGGCGATCGAGCAGCGGTCTGCGCGATCATCGACGCGAGCTCCGCTGCATCGGCGTCGGCGAGTCGGCGATAGAAGTCGCGAGCGGCTTCTCGCGCCGCAGCCGGTGCGACGACGTTCGTCGCAGGGGCCATCGCCCGTTCGGCGAGCGGCCAAGCGCCGAGCTCAGGAGGAGCGGGCGAGAAGGGCGCGAGCCATAACGCGGCGCCCGCGCCGAGTAAGACGCCGAAGAACAGCGCAATCAAGGTACGAGCCATGGCGGATCCTCTTCGTGGCACCCCACGGGCGGCGGGCTCGTGCCGATGGTACGCGCTACCTGCCGCTTCATGAATAGTGTCGGCGCCGGCGGTTCCTCGGGCGCGTTTGTGCGCCGACTGCGGCCGCCGCCGCACGCGGCGCGCTGGTGACGGTCCGCCGACCGGCGGGACTATACTGGCCCTCCTTTGGGCGAGGAGTGCGCCATGTCGTTCGCTAACCGTGCGTTCATTGCTTCGATCGCCGCCGCGGCCGTCGCCGTGCCGTCGTTCGCCATTACGAACAACTGGGTCATCGACAACGAGCACCCGTTCGTGGGACTCGTGGTGTTTTACGACGCCGCCGGCGAGTTCAGTCACCGCTGCAGCGGCGCGTTGATCGGCCCGACCAAGCTGCTGACGGCCGGGCACTGCACGGCCCCGGATAGCGGCGCCGTGACCGCTCGCGTGTACTTCCAGCAGGACGCCGGCGCGAATTACGACCCCGTGACGCAGCTGGATCCCGTCACCGGTTATCCCGAAACCTGCGCGGGGGGCACGCTTGGAACGCTGTGCGCCACCTCGGACGCGCTCTACGACTTCGGTTTCATCGGCTTGACGGTGCCGAATACGCGCGACGCGGGGCTCGTCGTGCTCGACCAACCGATCTACCTCGGCGAATACGGTGAGCTCGCTCCGGCCGGCACGCTCGACGGTCTAGCCAAGGCGCGCGGCACGAGGACCACGGTGTTCACGGTCAGCGGTTACGGCCTCACGTATCGCACGCAAGACTACGCCGCCGTGCCCAACGTGTCGTTCCGCTCGCGGCTCATGGCGCGGTCGACGCTCGTGAATCTCGGCAGCGCGCTCAACGACGGCTTCAACCTGCAAACTCAGGGTAACGGTGAGGGCCGCGGCGGCACCTGCTCGGGCGACTCGGGTGGGCCCGTGTTCCTCGGCGAAGCGCGCTCGAACCAGATCGTGGGCGTCACGTCGTTCGGCTTGAACGCGCTCTGCCGCGGCACGGACTTCGCGTACCGCACCGATCGCACGGCCGTGCTCGACTGGATCGCGAACCCGCAGTAGGCGGAATGACGGACCTCACCGAGATCCGCGACGCGGTGGCGCGGCTCTGCGCCGACTTCCCGGGTCGTTACTGGCGCGAGCACGATCGTGCCCGAACCTACCCGCAGGAATTCGTCGAGGCCCTGTCGGCCGCGGGGTATTTGGCCGTGTTGATCCCGGAGGACTTGGGCGGCTCGGGGCTCGGCATCGCCGCGGCGAGCGCCGTGCTCGAGGAGATCCACAAGAGCGGTTGCAACGGCGCCGCGTGCCACGCGCAGATGTACACGATGGGCACGCTCTTGAAGCACGGCAGCGAGGCGCAGAAGCGCGCGTATCTGCCGCGGATCGCTGCGGGCTCGCTGCGGTTGCAGGCGTTCGGCGTCACGGAGCCCACGAGCGGCACGGACACGACGCGCATCCGCACGACCGCCGTGCGCGACGGAGACGTCTATCGCGTGAGCGGCCAGAAGGTGTTCATCTCACGCACGGAGCACTCCGATCTCATGCTGCTGCTCGTGCGCACGACGCCGCGCGAGCAGGTCGCGAAACCGACGGACGGCATGTCGGTGCTCATCGTCGATCTGCGCACGGCCGTCGGCCACGGCCTCACGATCAAGCCCATCGTCACGATGATGAATCACGCGACGACCGAGCTGTTTTTCGACAACCTGGCCGTGCCGGCCGCGAACCTCGTGGGCGCCGAGGGCAAGGGGTTCGGCTACATCCTGGACAGCATGAACGCCGAGCGCATCCTCATCGCCTCGGAGTGCATCGGCGACGCGCGCTGGTTCGTCGCAAAGGCTGCGGCCTATGCGACCGAGCGCGAAGTGTTCGGCCGGCCGATCGGCCAGAACCAAGGAGTGCAGTTTCCGATCGCGCGTGCGCACGTGCAATGCGAGGCTGCGGCGCTCATGGTCGCGAAAGCCGCCGCGCTGTTCGATGCCGGCGAGAAGTGCGGCGCCGAGGCCAACATGGCCAAGATGCTAGCGGCCGAGGCTTCGGCCGCCGCCGCCGACGTCTGCATCGAGACGCACGGCGGCTACGGCTTCGCCGAGGAGTACGACATCGAGCGCAAGTTCCGCGAGACGCGGCTCTATCAGGTCGCACCCGTGTCGACGAACCTCATTCTTTCCTATGTCGGCACGCACGTGCTCGGCATGCCGAAGTCGTTCTAGGCCCTTTCAATCGGCGGCGCAGGCTTCCGGCAGCGGTCGCTCGCGGCCCCAGCGCCAGCCGTCGCTCGGGCGGCGAATCTCCGAGAGCAGCGACAGCACTCTGAGGTTCGGATCGCGCATCGGGGCGCCCGTGATGACCACGTGGTCGCCGGTCCGCAAGGTTTCCGTGGCGATGTCGGCTTGTGCGAGCTGTCCCAACGCGAACCACTCGATTCGATAGTTGCTGACGTCTTTCGTGCGCAGGTCGATGACGATGTGGGGGTTCACCCACTCGACCTTGTTGATCTCGCCTTCGAGTGCGACGGGCTTGCAGCGATCGAACGCCGCGTAACTGTGGTGAGCGTAAGCGGCGCCTGCGATCGAGCCTGCAACGACTGCCGCCGCGAAAACGAAACGACTGACGCTCGTCATGGTGTGCTCCTCGGTGATGGTTGTGGCTTCAGTCCGTCACGGCAGGCGCTCGAGCCGCGACTCCGTGATCTCGACTGCGGCCGAGACCGTAATCTCGCCGACGTGACGCGTGCCGCCGCGGCTCTCGACGACGTACTCGATGCGCGACGGGTCGCTGTGCAGCACCTCGACGACGCGCACGTGGCCCGCGTCGCGCGGCAACGGCAACGGCAGCTCTTGCGGTGTGTAGGCGCCGAGAAGCTCGGTCAAGACGTCGCTGTCGCCCGTGTTGGTCGCGCGGATGAGCGTCGCGAGCACGGCGGCGGCGGGTGTGTCCGGCAACGCGAAGGTGGCTTCGGTGGCGAGCGGCCGCTCGGGCTCGACGACGCTCGCCGTGGCCGTGGCCGCGCCGATGGCGCCGACGGCCGCGAGCAACGCGACGTCGCGCATGCGCAGGCGCAAATCGGTACCGAGCAAGCGCAAGCGCAGCACGTCGAGGTTGGACGTGCGGGCCGTCGCGACGAGGCGCGGCGTGGGTGCCACGCCGGCGAGCAGCATCGACGCGAGCTCGGCGGCGTACTGGTCCTTGGCGAAGTGCGCCGCGCTCGCGTGATCGCACGTCGACTCGATCATGAGCACGCTCTGCCGCGCCAGATAGGCCACGAGCGGGTTCCACCAGTAGAGGCGCCGCACGGCCGCGATCGCAACGAGCCACAGCGGGTCGTGTTGCCGCGCGTGCGTGAGCTCGTGAACGAGCGCGAGCTTTAGCCGCGTCCCCGCGTGGCGGTCGCCGATCCAAATCGTCGGGCGGATCCAGCCGGTCGCAGCCGCGACGTCGCTGTCGGCGACGACGCGTATCTCCGCCGACAGACTGGCGAGCTCGGGCGGCAACCCCCTGCGCAGCTCGTCGCCGGGCCTGCTCGCGGCACGCCAGCGACGGATGCAACGCCGGAGCGCGAGGCAATCGCCGGCGAACAGCGCGAGTCCCAACAGCGACGCCGTTGCGACCGCGTAGCCGAGCAGCGCGCCGGTCTCGAGCCATGGCGCGCCGCGGAGCGGCGCGAGCTCCGCGGCAGCGACGAGCGACTCGCCGATCGGTGCGGCGAACGTGGCCGACGACGGCAATGCGATGCGGATCGAGCTCCAG
>DATFFV010000381.1:0-2080 GCA_035249885.1 Gammaproteobacteria bacterium
CCCGATGAGCGCCGCATGACGTGCTTCCGGATCATCGCCGCGCTGTGGCTCGCCGCGGCCGCCAGCGACCTCGCCGCCCAAGCGGCCGACCTCGACGGGAGCGCGGCGTTTCAAGCTTTCTTGGGCGAGATGCGCGCCGCTGCGCTCGAGCGCGGCATCCGCGCGGCAACGGTCGACGCCGTGCTGCCGACGATCCGCCTCCAACGGCGCGCCATCGAGCAGGATCGGTCGCAAGCGGAATTCACCAACACCTACGAGCGCTACCTCCGCCGCGTGAGCCCGCGGCGCATCGAGCGTGGACGCGAGCTCATCGCGGCGAAGGGCGACATGATTCGTGAGGTCGCGGCAGCCTACGACGTGCAGCCCCGTTTCGTCGTCGCGATCATCGGCCTCGAGAGCGACTACGGCACCTTTCCGATCGACGAGCCCCTGTTCGACGTCGTCGCGACGCTCGCTTACGACGCGCGGCGCAGCGCACAGTTTCGCCGCGAGCTCCTGGCGGCGCTCGAGATCGTCGACAAGGGTTACGCCACGGTAGACGAGATGAAAAGCTCGTGGGCCGGCGCGCTCGGCGTGCCGCAGTTCTCGCCGACGAACGTGCTGCGCCTCGCCGTCGACTACGACAAGGACGGCCGTATCGATCTTTGGACCGTGAACCCCGACGTCATCGCGTCGGTCGCCAATTATCTGCGCGATACGGGCTGGCGCGACGACCAGACTTGGGGCCGCGAGGTGCGGTTGCCCGACGGCGGCGAGAGCACACTGCCGGCGTTGGGGAACGCAGGGCTCGAGCCCGACGCGACGTGCCGTTCTTATGAAAGCCTCGGGCCATGGCGCGGGCTCCGCGAATGGCAAACGCTCGGCGTGCGCCGCGGCGACGGGTCCGGTTTGCCGACGCGCAACCTGCCCGCGGCACTGATCACGGCCGACCCGGGCGACGATCGCGGTTACGTGGTCTATCGCAATTTTTGCTCGCTCATGCGCTACAACCCGGCGTTTCGCTATGCGCTCTCGATCGGCCTCCTGGCCGATGCGCTCGCGGAGCCGCCGAGGTAGTCGCTCGTGGAACCGGCAGTCCCGACAGCGCCCAAGGCCAGCGTCACGCCCTGGAACCGCGCCGAGCGCTTCTATGCGATCACGCTGTTCGCGGCGACGTGGATCGCCCTCGGCATCGCTTTCGCGCGGGGCACGACACTACCGTTGGAGGGCGGCGAGATCGCCGCGGCGCTATTCTTCCTTGCCTACGGGCTCTTCACGATCAGCGCCGGCTACCAACACCCAAGCTTCGGCTACTACTCGTTCGACCGCGTGGCGCAGGTGGCCTGCATCCTCGTGCTCGGCCCGCTCGTGGCGGCCTGCATCAACGGGCTCGCCTCGTTCATCTACCCCTGGCATCGGCTCTCGAAGGGTGTGCCGTTGCAGCGTGTCATTTTCGCGGCACTCAACAATTCCGGGCTCATGGCCGCGATCACGTTCATTGCCGGATCGGTGTACTCGAGATTGGGCGGCTCGGTACCGCTGACGGAGCTCACGGGTTCGTCGATCGTTGCGCTCATCGTGCTCGTGCTGAGCATGCAGTTGCTCAACGACGCCGGCATGCTGGCGCTGTTCGCGCTCGGCCGGCGCAGCCTCTCGGGCTTCTTCCACCAGTTTTCGTACGCGCTCGAGATCGGCTCGGGCGGCACCGCGGTGCTCGTCGCGTTGATCTACAACACGATGGAGATACCGGTACTCGTGCTGGCGCTCGCCGTGCTCAGCGTCGGCATGCTCGCGCTGCGGCAGTTCGCGGATATGCGCCACAAGCTCGAGCTCATCGTCGCCGAGCGCACGCAGAAGCTCGAGGAGAAGACGCGCGAGCTCGAGCTCCAAGCCACGCACGACACGCTGACGGGCCTCTACAACCGGCGCTTTGCCGACGACCACCTCGGGCGCGAGGTCGAGAGCTGCCAGCAGGATCGCCGGCGCCTCACGGTCGCGTTGGCCGACATCGACCTGTTCAAGCAGATCAACGACCGGCACTCGCACGCGACGGGTGACGCGGTGCTACGCCGCGTCGCGACGATTCTCCGCGAGCGCGGCC
>DATFFV010000382.1:0-4892 GCA_035249885.1 Gammaproteobacteria bacterium
CTCGAGGCCGAACAGCCACACGCTGTCGCCGCGCGCTGAGCCGATGAGCGCATTGCCGGCCGAGTACGCGAGCACGTACTGCTTGCCGTCGTGCAGGAACGTGTTCACGGGCGCGTGCATGCCCGCCCCTGTCTGGAACTCCCAAAGCTGCCTGCCCGTGCTCGAATCGACCGCCGTGAGGCGGCCGTCGTTGCGGCCCACGAACACGAGCCCGCCGCCCGTCGCGAGCATGCCGCTGTAGCACTGCTCGGGCCAGCGGTAGCGCCAGACGATTGTGTTCGTCGTCATGTCCATCGCGGCGATGATGCCCGTGCGCGGGAGCCGCGTAGTCGCGATCTGGCCTCCCGTGTACCGGCCACCCTCGACCGGTGGGACGAAATTCGGATCGCCTCCGCCCGTGAATCCGCCGGCGACCGACGACGCGCAGACGTACAGATGCTGGGCGACGGGATCGTAGGCGCTCGGCGGCCAGTTCGCCCCGCCCCAGATGCCGGGCTTCACGATCGTCGGATCCTCGCCGACGAACGGCGTGAAGATTCGCCCGCCGTGAACGAGCTCGAAACCCTCGGGCGCGACGTCGATCTCTTGCGGCACCACGGCATCGCCGCGTGGAGTGGGCTGTGTCGCGGCGGTCGCTTGGGCCACCTCTTGCGGCACGGGCCGCTCGTCGATGCCGACGATCGGCTCGCCCGTCACGCGGTCGAGGATGTAGGCCCAACCCGTCTTGCCGACCTCGACCAGGGCCTTGCGAGCCCGGCCCGCGACGGTCAAATCCATGAGCACGACGGGATTGCTCGAGTCGTAATCCCAGATGTCGTGGTGCACCTGCTGGAAGTGCCAGCGATATTTGCCCGTCTCGAGCTCGATCGCGACGATCGACACCGAGTAGAGGTTGTCGCCGGCACGGAACGCGCCGTTGTAGTCCGGGCCTGCGTTACCCGTCGAGAAATAAACGAGCTTGAGCTCGGGATCGATGGCCGGCGTCTGCCACACCGCCGCGCCGCCGTATTTCCAGGCGTCGTTCGTCTGTGGCCAGGTCTCGTGCCCCGGCTCGCCGGGGCCCGGAATCGTATAGAACGTCCACACGAGCGTGCCATCGTCAGCGTCGTACGCTTTGACGCGCCCGCGCGTGCCGCGATCGGCGCCCGCGAAGCCCGTGATGACCAATCCGTCGTAGTACACCGGCGCCGGAGTGATCGAGAAGTTTTCTTCGCTGCGCTCGGCCTGAATCGTCCATTTGGGGAGGCCGGTCTTCCGGTCGAGGGCGACGAGCTTGCCGTCGAGCCGGCCCATGAAAACTTTGTCCTCGCTGAGCGCGACACCACGATTGTTCCAACCGCAGCACACCGACGGGAGATCCGCGGGGAGGTTCGCCGCGTACTGCCAGAGGATGTCGCCCGTATCGAGCGACAACGCGAAGACGTCGTTGGCGCCCGTGCTGATGTACGCCACGCCGTCGTAGACGACGGGTTGCGCCTCGCCCGAGTACTGCGGCGCGAAACCCGAGCCGTTCAGGCGCGTGCGCCACACGCCTTCGAGCCGCGCGACGTTCGTACGGTCGATGAGCGCGAGCGGCGAATAGCGTTGGTTGTACAGATTGCCGCCGTTCGTCGGCCAGCTCACGGTCGGCGGCGCGACGAGGCGCGCGGCGCTGAAATCGTCGCCGGGCGCCCCGGTTCCGGTCTGCCCGGAGGCCGCGGCTGCGGCCAGCGCTCCCGCCGCGGCCGCGACGGCACGAACGAGCTTGGTCATGCGGCTAGTGTAGACAGGCTAGCGAGCGGCGGGAATGCGTCGCGCGCCGAACGCCGGCGGGCGCAGGGCTGCCAGGAGCGCCGCCGGCAACTGGGACACGTCACGTTACACTACGTAATTCGCCGCCATCGCAGGTGATGTTATGACCACGGTCGTCGGTATCTCGGGCAGCTTGCGGGCCGGTTCGTTCAACGCCGCGTTGCTGCGCGCCGCGCAGGGCGAGATGCCCGCGGGCGCGACGCTCGAGATCGCGACCATCCAGGGCATCCCGCTCTACGACGCCGACCTGGAAGCCGCACAGGGCTTGCCGACCGCGGTGACCGTGCTCAAGGACCGCATCGTCGCGGCCGACGGCTTGCTACTCGCGACTCCCGAGTACAACAACTCGATGCCGGGCGTATTCAAGAACGCCATCGACTGGCTATCGCGACCGCCGGCCGACAGCGCGCGCGTGTTCGGCGGCCGGCCCGTTGCGGTCATCGGCGCGTCGCCGAGCGGTTTCGGCACGCTGCTCTCGCAAACGGCGTGGCTGCCCGTGCTCAAAACGCTCGGCACCGAAGCCTGGTTCGGCGGGCGGTTGCAGGTATCGCGCGCGAACAGCGTCTTCGATGCCGCGGGCGCGCTCATCGACGCAGGCGTGCGCGAGCAACTGAGAAAATTTCTCGCCGGGTTCTGCGCGTTCGTCGCCGCGCGCCGGGGCAGCAAGTCCTAGGAAATCGCTCTACAGGAGATCGAGCGTCAACGCCGTGGTCGCGTCGCGCCACGCCTCTTTGTATTGATTCTCGACGAGCACGGCCTCGCTGGCGCGTTGCTGTGCGAGCAGCGTTTGCCACAAGCCGAATAGCAGCCGGGCATCGCGCGGCCGCGTCGCGAGCGCTTCGCGGAACACCTGCTCCGCTTCCGTGGCCTGCCCCGCGCGCAGCAGCGCCGCACCGAGGCTCTGGCGCACCGTGTAGAACCAGGCCGGCGGCTCGTCGTATTGCAGCGCACCCTCCGCCGTCACGGCCCGCCGCCATGCGGCGATCGCCGCCGGTGCATCACCGCGCGCCTGTGCGAGCTGCGCATCGAGCGTCGCGGCCGCGAGCGTCATGACGTCGCCGGCCTTGTTGTTGATGAGGTACTGCGATTCGGCGACGAGCCCGGCGCGCGCCTGCTCGAAACGCCGCTGCTCGGCGCCCGCTTCGCGCACGCGGCTGCTGCCCGCGTACGCCATGGCGCGCGCGTAACGCCAGAACGCGCGGCTGAACGCGCGCGTCTCGCCGGGCTGCGGCTCGGCCAGGATCGTGTCCCAACGATGGAAGCGCAGGTCGATCATGAGCGGATAAAGACGGAAGCCCTCCAGCATCTGCATCTCGCGGTCGGCGTCGCCGACGTTGGCGACCATCTCGAGCGCGGCCTGCTTCGCTTCCTCGTAACGCCCCTGCTGCGCGCGCGCGTACGCGATGAAATGCAGGTTGTGCGTCCAGTACATGAGCGGATAGACGCCCGTCGCGCCCGTGCGCTCGACGAACGCCTTGTCCGCGGCCGCGGCGTTGACGTTCGTCTCAGCGGCGAGGTCGAAGTCGCCCGTTTGCAGGTAGATGTGGCCGGGCATGTGGACGAGATGGCCCGCGGCCGGTGCGAGCGTCATGAGGCGCGCGGCGCTCGGGATCGCGCGCTCGAGATTGCGCGAGGCCTCGACGGCGTGGATATAGAAATGATTGGCGCCCGCATGATTGGGGCTGCGCTTGAGCACCGACTCGAGCACCGCGACGAGCTCGAGCGTGCCCGGCGCCGGCTCGCCGTCCAACGTCCAGAGCTGCCACGGGCGCAGCATCATGAGGCTCTCGGCGAACAACGTCGCGGCGTCGACGTCGTCGGGGAAACGCGCCGTCATCGCGCGCATCGCCTCGCTGTAGTCGCGATGCTGCGCGAGCCAGTCGCTGTTCGGATTCGGCGACGGATAGCGCTTCGCGAGCGCGGCGACGTACGCCTGCTCGCGCTCGCTCGCGGCCGCGGCGCGCCGCTGCGCGTTCTGCACGGCGTCGTACGTGGCGCGCGCACGCGCTTCGTCGACGGCCGTGTCGTTGTAGTTCGGCCCGATCGAGAGCGCGAGCCCCCAATACGGCATCGGCGAGCGCGGATCGAGCTCGGCCGCGCGGCGAAAGTAGCGCGCCGCCTCGTCGTGATTGAAGCCGTACAGCAGCCCGATGCCCTGATCGAAGTAGGTCTGCGCGTCGGCGCTCGCCGTCGAGATCGGGAAGTGGTAGCCGCCCAGACCAGGATGGAGCTCGGTCGCCGCCGCCGGCAACGGCGCGTGGCCCGCGTGCTGCGCGATGACGCCCTGCGCTGCGGCGAGCGCCCCGAGCAAGCCGGCGCCTAGAACGAACCGGGCGAGGGTCTGGCTACCGGGTCTCCGAGAGTAAGTCATGGCGAAGCTCCTTCGCGAAATGTGGGCGGCATTGTACTCACGCGCCGCGGACCCGCATTGGCCGCGCGACCGGAAAACTTGCTCGATCTACCGCCGCTGGCATACTGTTCGAGCGCCCGTCACACTCGCGAACATGGACGCACTCTCCGAATTCCTGCGCACCGTGAAGCTCTCCGGCGCGATGTTCTACGACGCCCACTGCTCCGCGCCGTGGTGCATGCGCTCGCCGCCGGCGCACGTCTGGCGCGACTACGTGGCTCCGCCGTCGAGCCACGTCGTCGAGTTCCATCTCGTGACCGAGGGCCGCTGCTACGTGCGCGTCGGCGAGGAGACGACGGCGCTCACGGCCGGCGACATCGTCATGCTGCCGCACGGCGACGAGCACTACATGGGCAACGGCGTCGGCGCCACCGTCATCGACGGCGAAGGCGATCTCCACAAGCTGTTGACTCGGCAGATCGCGCTCGAGAGCTTCGGCGGCGGCGGCGAGCCCACGCATTTCGTGTGCGGCTACTTGGCCAGCGAAGGCCGCCTCATGCGGCCCGTGCTCGCGGGACTGCCGCGCGTGGTGCGGGTCCGCTTGCGGGACGACGTGGCCGGCACCTGGCTCGAGAACACGATTCGGCACGCGGTCGCGCAGGCTACCTCGGGCGAGCCCGGCAGCGACGTCATCCTGCGACGCTTGGCTGAGGTGCTGTTCGTCGAGGCGCTGCGTCGCTACGTCATCGGG
>DATFFV010000383.1:0-4834 GCA_035249885.1 Gammaproteobacteria bacterium
GGCTTAAGAAACCGTGCTGCACGAACGCGGCCGCGCCGTGGAACTCCCTGCCGACGATCTCGAGCGGGTTCTGCCCTTCCGCGTTGAAGATCGCCCCGCGGAAGTAATCTTCGAACAGCACGGGGCCGATCGTGAGCCAGCCGATGACGACGGACGGAATCGCGAGGGCAATGAGCGGCCCGGTCACGACCCAGGGCGTCTCGTGCAAATGTTCCTTCGTGTGGTGGTCCATGCGCTCCTTGCCGTGGAACACGACGAACAGGAGCCTGAAGCTGTACAGCGACGTCACGAACACGCCGAGCAGCACGGCCCAGTAGGCGATCGCGTGGCCCGGCGTCGTCGACGCGTGCACTGCCTCGATGAGCGCGTCCTTCGAGAAGAAGCCCGAGAAACCCGGGAAGCCGATCAGCGCCAGCGTGCCGATGACGCTCGTCCAATACGTGACCGGCAGGTACTTGCGCAGGCCGCCCATCTTGCGGATGTCCTGCTCGTGGTGCATCGCGATGATCACGGAGCCCGCGGCCAGGAACAGCAGCGCCTTGAAGAACGCGTGGGTCATGAGATGGAAAATGCCGGCCGCGTAGGCCGACGCGCCGAGCGCCACGGTCATGTAACCGAGCTGCGAGAGCGTCGAATAGGCGATGACGCGCTTGATGTCCTGCTGCACGAGGCCGAGCAGCCCCGTGAAGAACGCCGTGATCGCGCCGACGATGAGCACGACCGACAACGCCGTTTGGCTCCACTCGAACAGCGGCGACATGCGCGCGACCATGAAGATGCCTGCCGTCACCATCGTGGCCGCATGGATCAACGCCGAGATCGGCGTGGGGCCTTCCATCGAGTCGGGCAGCCACACGTGCAACGGCACCTGCGCGCTCTTGCCCATGGCGCCGACGAACAGACAGATGCACGCGAACGTGAGCAGCGACCACTGCGTGCCGCTCACGATCTCGATAGTCTCGCCCGACAGCCGTTCGGCGTCGGCGAACGTGAGCGCGTAGTCGAGCGTGCCCGTCGCCATCGCGAGCGCCGCAATACCGATCAAGAAGCCGAAGTCGCCGACGCGGTTGACGAGGAACGCCTTCAAGTTCGCGAAGATCGCCGTCGGCCGCTTGTACCAGAAGCCGATTAGAAGATATGACACGACACCCACGGCTTCCCAGCCGAAGAAGAGCTGGAGGAAGTTGTTGCTCATGACGAGCATGAGCATCGCGAACGTGAACAGCGAGATGTAGCTGAAGAAGCGCTGGTAGCCGTCGTCGTCGTGCATGTAACCGATCGTGTAGACGTGCACGCAGAGCGAGACGAACGTCACGACCGCCATCATGAGCACGGTGAGCCGGTCGATGAGGAAGCCCACCTCGAAGTAGATGCCGCCCATCGAGGCCCAGCGGTAAACCGTCGCGTTGTACGTCTCGCCGCCGTCGAGCACGAGGTGCTTGAGCGCGACGAGCGACAGCGCGAACGACACGCCGACGCCGACGATCGTGATCCAGTGCGCCCCTGCGCGGCCGATCGTCTTGCCGAACAGGCCCGCAACAATCGCCGCCAACAGCGGCGCGAGCACGACCGTGAGATACAGATTCGCCACGCTCAGCCCTTCAACCTATCGAGCTCGTCGACGTTGATGCTGCGCGTGTTGCGGAACAGCACGACGAGGATCGCGAGGCCGATCGCGGCTTCGGCGGCCGCCACGGTCAGGATGAAGAACACGAACACCTGCCCCGTGGGCTCGCCGTGCATGCGCGAGAACGCGATGAAGTTGAAGTTCACGGCGAGCAGCATGAGCTCGATGCACATGAGCAGCAGGATCACGTTCTTGCGGTTGATGAAGATGCCGGCCACGCTCAACGAGAAGAGCACGGCCGCGAGCACGAGGTAATGCGCCGTCGTGATGATCATGGCTCTTTGCTCGACTCGACTTTGACGATGCGCACCCGGTCCTCGCGCCGCACGGCCACCTGCTTGACGATGTCCTGCAGCTTGAGCCCGGGCCGCTTCCGCATCGTGAGCGTGATGGCCGCGACGATCGCGAGCAGCAGGATCACGCTCGCGATCTCGAACGCGTAGACGTGCTCGGTGTAGAGCACCGCGCCGAGCTCCTTGGTGTTGCTCACGTCCGCGGGCACGCTCTGCGGCGCCGTGAGGAACTGCAGCCCCTGGCTCCGGAACCAAATCACGTGGCCGATCTCGACGACGACGATGAGCGCGACCGCGATACCGACGGGCAAATAGCGCGTGAAGCCCTTGCGCAGCTCCTCGACGTTGACGTCGAGCATCATCACGACGAACAGGAACAGCACCATGACGGCGCCGACGTAAACCAGCACGAGCGCGAGCGCGAGGAACTCGGCGTCGATGAGCAGCCACAAGACGGCGCTTTGCACGAACGCAAGCACGAGGAACAGCGCCGAGTACACGGGGTTGCGCGACGTGATGACGCCGAGCGCGGCCGCCACGAGCACGGCCGCAAACGTGTAGAACAGCACCCCGGTGATCAAGACTCTCGTTTCCTTGTTAGCGGAACGCCGCGTCGGCGGCCTTGTCGGCCGCGATCATGGCTTCGTATTTGTCGCCGACGGCGAGCAGCTTGTCCTTCGTCATGATGTTCTCGCCGCGCGCCTCCATGTGGTACTCGTGGATGCGCGTCTCGACGATGGCGTCGACGGGGCACGCTTCCTCGCAGAAGCCGCAGTAAATGCACTTGAAGAGATCGATGTCGTAGCGCGTCGTGCGGCGCGTGCCGTCGGCGCCGACGTCGCTCTCGATCGTGAGTGCGAGCGCGGGGCACACGGCCTCGCAGAGTTTGCAGGCGATGCAACGCTCTTGTCCGTTCGGATACCGGCGCAGCGCGTGCAGCCCGCGGAAGCGCGGCGACTGCGGCGTCTTCTCCTCGGGATACTGGACCGTGATCTTCTTGGTGAACATCCGCCGGAACGTGAGCCACATGCCTCTGCCGAGCTCGGTCATCAAGAACGTCTTGACCAGGTTGTTCATAGCGGTATCCCTACGCTTGCGACCACGGCCCGATCTGGAGCGCGGCCATGACGCCTTCGACGCCGATCCAGACGATCGTCACGGGGATCAGCACCTTCCAACCGAGCCGCATGATCTGGTCGTAGCGGTAGCGGGGAAACGTGGCGCGGAACCAGAGAAAGAAGAAACAGAAGACGACCATCTTCACGAGCATCCAGCCAATGCTGGGCGCCGCGAGGAACGTCCCTTCCGCCCAGCTGACACCCGCCAACGGCGACAACCATCCGCCCCAAAAGAAGACCACTGTCAGCGCCGTGATCAGGATCATGTTCGCGTACTCGGCGAGGAAGAAGAGACCAAAAGCGATGCCGGAGTACTCGACGTGAAAACCCGCAACAATCTCGGACTCGCCCTCGGCGACGTCGAACGGTGCGCGGTTCGTCTCGGCCACTCCCGAGATGAAATAGACGATGAACAGCGGGAGCAGCGGCAACCAGAACCAACTGAAGAGGCCATAGGCCCCCTCTTGCGCGAGGATGATGTCGCCGAGGTTCAAGCTGCCGCCCGCCATGAGCACGCCGACGAGCGCGAAACCCATCGCGATCTCATAGGCGACCATCTGCGCCGCCGAGCGCATCGCGCCCAGAAGCGCGTACTTCGAGTTCGACGCCCAGCCCGCGAGGATGACGCCGTAGATGCCGAGCGAGGTCAACGCCAGCACGTACAAGAGGCCCGCGTCGATGTCGGCAATGACGAACACGTCCGACATGGGCACGACGGCCCAGACGGCGAACGCCGGCACGAGCGACAGCACGGGCGCCGTCAGGAACAGAAACCGATTGGCCTTGGCCGGCACCACGATCTCTTTCAAGAGCATCTTGATGACGTCGGCGAACGGCTGGAGTAAGCCCTTCCAGCCGACACGATTCGGCCCAATGCGCACGTGCATCCAGGCGAGGATCTTGCGCTCCCAGTACGTGAAGTACGCGACACCCAGGATCAGCGGCAGGAGCAAGGCGACGATCTTGAGGCCGCTGCCGATCAGTACCTGCCACTCGTCCGTCGGGCGGAGCCACGCCACGACGACCCACTGCCACGCCGCGATGACCCAATCGATGATCACGCTCATGCGGCACCCTGCCGGCCGAGCACGGTCTCTTGGAGCGCCTCGGCGCGGCGCACGAGCGCGTCGATGGCGTAGATCGGCACGTCGAGCGTGAGCCCAGCCGCGGCGGCGGCGCGGCGTGCGCTCGGCGAGAACCCGCCCTTGTAGTGCGTTTCGCCCGCGTCGAGATCGCGCTCGGCGCCGAGCTCGCGTTCGAGCTCGGCCGAGATTTCGCTTGGGCTGCGGTACTCGCACCTCGGCAGCTCGAGCTCGTTGCCGAGCACGCGCAGCACGCGCCAGCCCGGTCGGGCGTCGCCGGGCGCGTCGGCCGCGGCGTCGAAGCTCTGCCAGCGCCCTTCGGCGTTGATGTAGGTGCCCGCCGTCTCGGCGAACGTCGCGATCGGAAGCAGCACGTCGGCCACGTCGAGGAGCTCGTCGGAGACGAACGCCGTGAACGCGACGACGCTCGCTTTGCGTAGCGCCGTCATGGCCGCGGCGCCCTCGGCGAGATCCTTCGTGGGCTCGATGCCGAACAGAATATAGGCGTTGCGCAAAGTCTCGAGCATGGCGCGCGCGTCGGAGCCGAGCCGCGGGACACCCTTGGCCCCGACACCGCGATGCGGCGTGGCGCCCGCGAGCGCCGCACCGGCCGCGTTCGCCCCTTCGCTCAAGTAGCCGAGTGTGGCGCCCGTGACGGCCGCGAGGCCCGCCGCGAGCGCACGCAGATCGGCGTACTGCAGGTGGCGCTGCGCG
>DATFFV010000384.1:0-7704 GCA_035249885.1 Gammaproteobacteria bacterium
CGACGGCGCGGAGCACTCGGCCACGAGCGCGGCCGCGCTCGACGTGCTGCTCGACCTCTACGCCGGCCCGGGTAGTCGTTACCTCAATCCTTACGGGCCGGCGCGCGCCGTGCCGACGATTCGTTACGACCACGCGTTGCAGCGAGCGCCCGGCGTCGACGTGGCCGGCAAGGTGGTGTTCGTCGGGCTCTCCGAGCCGCGGCCGTCCGAGCAACAAGATCACTTCTACTCGGTCTTCTCCGAGCAATCGGGCATCGACTTGAGCGGCGTCGAGGTCGGCGCGACGGCGCTCGCGAACCTGCTCGAGCATCGCGCGCTCGAGCCGCTGCCTCTGCCGTGGCACCTGTTGACCATCTTCGCGCTCGGCGCCGCCTTCGGCACGCTCGTCGGGAGTCTGCCGCTGCGCTCCGCGATCGCGGTGTTCGTCGTCGGCGTCGCACTGTACGCGGCCGCGGCGTACTGGCAGTTCGTGAGCGACGAGCGGTGGCTGCCGCTCGCCGTGCCCTTGCTCGTGCAAGCGCCGGCCGCGTTCGCCGTTGCGCTCTGGTGGAGCTTCCGCGAGCTCGCCGCACAGCGCGAACGCGTGCGCACAGCGCTCGGGTACTACGTACCGCCGGCGCTCGCGCGGCGGCTCGCTGCCCAGACGGTCGCGATGGCCGCGGGTCGCCAACTGCTGCACGGCACGTGCCTCGTGACCGATGCCGAGCAGTACACGGCCGTCGCGGAGAAGCTCGAGCCCGAGGAGCTCGCTTCGCTCATGAACGACTACTACGCGCAGATCTTCCGCGTCGTGCAGGCCTACGGCGGCGAGGTGTCCGACACCGCGGGCGATTCGATGGTGGCCGTATGGGCCAGCGCCGAGCCCGACGCGGCCGCCCGGTTGCGCGCGTCGCAGGCCGCGGTCGGGATTCTCGCGGCCGTCGACGAGTTCAACGCGCACCGCACGAGCCGCTTGCCGACTCGCGTCGGGCTCGAGTCGGGCGAGCTGCTGTTCGGCAACATCGGCGCCGAGCAACGCTACGAGTACCGGGCGATCGGCGACATCGTCAACACCGCTGCGCGCATTCAGGGGCTCAATCAGCTGCTGGGCACGCGTGCGCTGATCTCGGCCGCGACTCTCGAGGGCGTTGCGGGACTACGCACGCGCGCGCTCGGGACGTTCTTGCTGCGCGGCAAGCTCCAGCCCGTGAGCGTGCACGAGCCGCTCGCGGCCGGAGTGGTGCTCGACGACGAGGGCCTCGAGGCGTTCGCCGCGGCGCTCGCGGCGTTTCGCTCGGCCTCGTGGCGCGAGGCGCACGAGCGATTCGCTGCGCTCGCGGCGCGCTTCCCCGCCGACGGGCCGAGCCGCTACTACGAAGCGCTCGCGGCCAGCCACGGGCGCGAGCCGCCCGTGGAGTGGCACGGCGCCGTCCGCGTCAGCGCCAAGTAGCCCGCGTTACGACGGCCGGACTTTGCCCATCGCGGCGAAGTCGAGTCGAGCGACCACGTCGCGCGCCGTGCGCGCGGCTGCGGCGTTGCGCTCGAGGTAGGCGAGCACGTCGTCGACGCCGGCCACGCATTCGCTCTTGGTATCCGGGTGCCGCTCGAGCAGCTCGCGCAGCATGCGTTGAGTTCTGTCCTGTACCGTCAGCGGCACGAGCGTCAATAGATCGACCATGCGCAGAATCTTGTCCTGATCTTCTCTCGGCAGCCGCTCGACCGTGCGCACGAGGCGCAGTACGTCCTCTGATACGGCCATTTTCGTCTCTCTCTATCCAGGCCAATGACGATTGGCATGTGTAGCAGACGATCGGCGGCCCGTCTGTCAACTACCGGACACTTCTCGCAAGAAAAAAACAAATCGCACGTTGTGTCGGGTAGTTGACAGAACTCGCGCCCGGAAGCTGCAACGGTTGCTCCCCGGTGCACCGGCACCGACGTTCTTCAACGGCAGGGGAGTAAGTAGAGATGAAGAGATTGCGAATCGTGCTCGCGGGAATCTTGTTGACGATGCCGCTGTTTGCTCTGAACGCAAGCACGTCGGTCGACGAGGGTGGGGCCGTGGAGCTTCAACAAACGCCCAGGCTCACGGGCTATTGCTGGGTCAACTACAACGGGCAGTGGTACCAAGTTCCCTGCTGAGCACTAGCGTCACGCGCTAGCCGTCTCGGCGATGAGCGCGCGCAACGCCTCGGTGTTGCGGATGACGATCTTGGTGCGCCCGAGATCGATCCAGCCGAGCCGCCGCCACTCGCTCAAGTTGTGATTGACGGCTTGGCGCGTGAGGCCCAGGAAGCGCGCGAGCTCGCCTTGCGAGATGCGTAGCTCGAGATGACCGACGCGGGCCGCGCGGCCGTGTAACGACGCCAAGATCAGCAGTCGTTTCGCGAGCCGCGCGGGCCCGGCGAGGAACGCCGATTCCTCGACGAGCTCGCTCGTCCAGCGCAAACGCTCGCAGAGCAGCTTGAGCAAATGGATCGCGAGCCGCGGCTCGCGCTCGAGCAACGGCAGGAAGTCGGTGCGTTGGATCACGATCAGCGCGGAATCGTCGAGCGCCACGGCGTTGGCCGTGCGCGGCAGTCCGTCCATGACGGCGATCTCGCCGAACGTGTCGCCGGGCTCCATGATATTGAGGAACACCTCGCGGCCACCCGAGGCGCTCGCGCTGATGCGCACGCGCCCGGACGCGACGCCGTACAGCGCGTCGCCTTCGTCGCCCTGGGCGAAAATCCGGAAGCCCTTCTCGTAGTGTCGCTTGGCGGCAAGCGCCGCGATGCGCCCGAGCGTGGCGTCGGGCAGCCCGCGGAAGAGATAGTTGTGCTTCAAGACCGCCTTGGGGCTCAAGAGCACAGTCGACGGCGAGCCGTCGTCGTTATCGATAGTCTGGCGCATGTGAACCTGCGCGGCTGCTTGCGACGCCCCCCGTCGTTTGCCGCTGTCGTCTTGGGCCAGTATCGTGTACCGGCTACGCAATTCCAAGCGACCGGAAGCGGAGTGACTCTTGATCAAGGCCCCATGGCGGCTGGCCGGCCGCCTGCTCGCGAGAGACTGGCGTTCGGGTGAGGTGCTCGTGCTGCTCGCCGCGCTCGTCGTCGCGGTGGGGGCGATGAGCGCGGTGACGTTCTTCACGGATCGCGTCCGAGGGGCCGTTTCGCAGCAGGCCGGCGAGGCGCTCGCGGCCGATCTGCGAGTCGAGTCGATCAACCCGTTGCCGGAGGCCATCGAAACGGCCGCGCAGCGGCATGGCCTCGCGACGGCACGAGTCGTGAACTTCCGGAGCGTGGTCGCGGCGCGTGAGACGACCTCGCTCGCAGACGTGCGGGGTGTGAGCGCGGGGTACCCCTTGCGCGGCGCCGTGCAGGTCGCCGATCGGCTCGCCGGCGAGCCGCGCATCGCGACCGGCATCCCGGCGCGCGGCGAAGTCTGGGCCGAGCCGAGCCTCATGGCGCGTCTCGGGGCCGCGGTCGGCGACGAGCTCGACGTCGGCAGCCTGCGCGTCAGGATCACGCAGACACTCGAGTTCCGGCCCGACGAGGGTTGGCGCCTCATGGAGATCGCGCCTACGGCGCTGCTCAATCTCGACGACGTGCTCGCCTCGGGGCTGCTCGCGCCGGGCAGCATCGCGGAGTACGAGGGCCTGTTCGCGGGTGAGCCGGGCGCGCTCGAGGCGTTCCGCGCGGACCTCACCCCGCTGCTGCGGCCCCAGGACGAGGTCGAAGATTACCGCGACGGCCGCCCCGAGGTGAGCGCGGCGGTCCGTAACGCCGAACGGTTTCTCGTGCTCGCGGCGCTCGTCAGCGTGCTGCTCGGCGGCGTGGCCGTCGCGATGGCGGCGCGCCGGTTCGTCGCGCGGCGTCTCGACGCCGTCGCGCTCATGAAATGCCTCGGCGCGCGCCACCGCGAGGTGCTGCAGCTCAACCTGCTGCAACTGCTGATCCTCGTGCTCGCGGCCGGCGTCATCGGTTGCGTCGTCGGCTTCGTCGCCCAGTTCGGCTTGACGGCGCTGCTCGCGGACTTCATCGAGGCGCAGTTGCCGGCGCCGAGCCTCGCCGGAGCGGTGCTCGGCCCCGTGACGGCGTTGGCCGTGGCTGTCGGCTGCGCGTTGCCGCCGCTGCTGCAACTCGGCGGCGTGCCGCCGGCGCGTGTGCTGCGCAACGACGTGGCGCCCCCGGCGCTGCGCTACACCACGATCTACGGCATCGCCGCCGCGGCCGTGACAGGGTTGCTCTACGTGCTGTTCGGTGACTTCGAGCTCATCGCTTACTTGGTTGCGGGCGCCGCGGGGACCTTCTTCGTGCTTTACCTCGCGGGGCGCGTGCTCGTGCTTGCGCTCCAGCGTGTGCGTGGCGGCGTCGGCATCGCCTGGCGTTACGGCATCGCCAACGTCGCGCGGCGCGGCCGCGAGAGCAGCGTGCAGGTCGTGGCGTTCGGGATCGGCCTCATGGTGCTGCTCCTGCTCACGTCCGTGCGTACCGAGCTCATGAGCGAGTGGCAGGCCACATTGCCGGAGAGCGCGCCGAACCATTTCCTCATCAATATACAACCCACGGAGCGCGACCGTGTCGGCGCGGCGCTCGTGGCCGGAGGCGTTGCAGCGCCGCAGTTCACGCCGCTCGTGCGGGCGCGCATGAGCCACATCAACGGCATGCCCGTCGCCGACTACCCGGCGCTGACGCCGCGCGGCCGTGGCGAGCTCGAAGACGAGACCAACCTCACGTGGGCGGCCGAGCTGCCGGCGGCCAACGAGATCGTCTCGGGCGCGTGGTGGAGCGGTTCGCCCGACATGCCGGAGCTGTCGCTCGAGGAGGAGCTGCGCGCCGCGATCGGGCTCAAGCTCGGCGACGAGATCACCTACGCGATCGGGGGCGCGAGCTTCACGGCGCGTCTCACGAGCACGCGGCTCGTGCAGTGGGATTCCTTTCGGCCGAACTTCTTCATGGTCTTGAGCCCCGGGGCCATCGAGCAGTTCGCCCACACCTACATCACGAGCTTCCACGTGGCGCCCGACCGGCGCGGCGTCACCGTCGACCTCGTGCGCCAATTCCCGAGCGTCTCCGTGTTCGATATCGGCGCCGTGCTCGAGCAGGTGCGCCGCTCGATGGATCGCGCCTCGCTCGCCGTGCAGTATGTGTTCCTGTTCACGCTGGCCGCCGGAATCATGGTGCTGCTCGCCGCGATCCAAGCCACGCGTGACGAGCGCATGTTCGAGAGCGCCGTGCTGCGCACGCTCGGCGCGCGGCGCAGCGTGGTGTTGCAGGGCGTAGCAGCCGAGTTCTTGGCGCTCGGCCTGTTGGCCGGGACGCTCGCGGCCGTCGGCGCAGCCTCGATCGGCTACGTGCTCGCGACGCAGTTGTTCCGGCTCGACTTCGTGCCGGGCGTTGCGCTCTGGCTCGGTGGCCTCGTTGCAGGTGCGCTCGTCGTCGGCGTGAGCGGCACGCTGGCTGTCCGCTCCGTCATCAATCACTCGCCGGTCGCGACGCTGCGCAGCGCATGACGGGCGGGCGCGGTATCATGCCGCGCCGGAAAATCGGGAAACACGCGGATGATCGAGTTGTTCACAGCGGCCACGCCGAACGGTTGGAAAGCTTCCATCACCCTCGAAGAGCTCGGGCTGCCGTACAAGGTGCGGCGCATCGATTTCGATAAGAAGGAGCAGAAGGAGCCTTGGTACCTCAAGATCAACCCGAACGGCCGCATCCCAACGATCGTCGATCACGGCAACGGCGGTTTCGCGGTGTTCGAGTCGGGCGCGCTCATGATCTATCTGGCCGAGAAGGCGGGCCGGCTGCTGCCGACCGACGTCAAGGGCCGCTCGCTCGTGATCCAGTGGCTCATGTTCCAGATGGGCGGCATCGGGCCGATGATGGGGCAGGCCAACGTCTTCTATCGTTACGCGCCGGAGCGGATCCCCTACGCGATCGATCGCTATCAGCGCGAGGTGCGGCGGCTGTTCGAGGTGCTCGAGACACGGCTCGCCGACCACGAGTTCCTTGCCGGCGACTACTCGCTGGCCGATATCGCCAACTGGTCGTGGGTTCGCGGCTACAAATGGTCTGGTGTCACGCTCGACGGGCTTCCGAACCTTACGCGCTGGCTCGAGGCGATCGGCGAGCGCCCGGCCGTCAAACGCGGTGTCGACGTGCCCGAGCCCGTCGATCTCGACGAGATGCTGCGCAAGGCCGAAGAGGCGCGCGCGAAAGTCGCCAACATACTCATTTGATAAAAATTCCATGACGACAGCGAAGAAGATGAATGTCGACGAGCTCGTGGCGATCGACGTGCACACGCACGCGGAGATCTCGACGCGCGATCCGCAACCGCCGACCGTGTTCCACGAAGCCGCGCAGAAGTACTTCAAGCACGACCACCCGCGGCCCACGATCCCCGAGATCGCCGCGTACTACCGCGAGCGCAAGATGGCGTGCGTGATCTTCTCGGTCGACGGTTTGCGGGCGCGCGGCATCAAGCCCGTGCCGAACGAGGAGGTCGCCGAGCTCGCCGCCGAGAACGCCGACGTCATGATCCCGTTCGCGAGCATCGATCCCAAGAACGGGAACGGCGGCGTGCGCGAGGCGCGGCGGCTCATCGAGCACTACGGGGTCAAGGGTTTCAAGTTCCATCCGCAGTTCCAGGAATTCTTCCCCGACGATCGTGCCGCCTATCCGCTCTACGAGGTCATCGCCGAGCACTCGTTGCCGTCGTTGTTTCACACGGGGCATTCCGGCATGGGTACCGGTATGCCGGGCGGCGGCGGTATCAGGCTCAAGTACGGCAACCCCATGCACGTGGACGACGTGGCGGTCGATTTCCCGACGATGCCCATCATCCTCGCGCATCCCTCGTGGCCGTGGCAGGACGAAGCGTTGTCAATCGCGTTGCACAAGCCGCAGGTCTACATCGACCTGTCGGGCTGGTCGCCGAAGTACTTTCCGCCGCAGCTCGTGCAGTACGCGAACACGCAGCTCAAGCGCAAAATGCTGTTCGGGACCGACTACCCGCTCATCACGCCCGAGCGTTGGCTGGCCGATTTCGCGAAGATCGATATCCGCGACGACGTCCGCCCGCTCATCCTCAAGCGCAACGCGATGGAGCTGCTCAAGCTCGGCACTTGAAGAAACTTCAGCGGCACTGTCGCGCTCGCGCCACGCCGCGCCTTGCGGGCTGGTCGAGTCGGGTTCTACACTCGCAGCAAGCGACTCGCCCCCAAAAAAATACCTTCCAGGGAGTCAGATGAGTCTCGCGATTCTCGCCCAACCAGCGCCTTCCGCCGGGGTCGCGGCATTCCTGCGCCAGCCGGCGAGGCTCTTGATCGGGGGCGAGTGGGTATCGTCGGCGTCGAAGGTCCGTATCCCCGTCATCGATCCCGCGACCGGCGCCGAGGTCGCCGCGGTGGCCGACGCCAACGCGGCCGACGTCGACAAGGCCGTTGCCGCGGCCCGCGCAGCGTTCGAGCGCGGCCCGTGGTCGACGATGGTGCCGGCCGGGCGCGAGGCGCTGCTGTGGCGTCTCGCCGACCTCATCGAGCGCAACGCCGACGAGCTCGCGGAGCTCGAGAGTATCGACAACGGCAAGACGAAGAAGATGGCGAACATCGTCGACGTGCCCGGCGCGCGCAACTATTTCCGCTACATGGCCGGTTGGGCCACGAAGATCGAGGGCTCGACCATCGATGTGTCGATCGGCGCGCCGGAAGGCGGCCGAATCAACGCGTACACGCGGCGCGAG
>DATFFV010000385.1:0-4655 GCA_035249885.1 Gammaproteobacteria bacterium
CTCGACGATACCGACACCGCCATGCCCCTGGATGACGGCCATGTCGTTGATGCGCCGGGTGGTCGGCGGCGGTGCAAGCCCGCCGGGCGCCGGCGGCGCAGACGACGCAGGCAGCGGCGGCGGCGTCACACCGAGCACGGCTCCCACGAGCGTGTAGCACAGGTTCGTGGCTTCGGTGCGCACGAGCGCCTGGCGGCCGGCGATCGGGCGCAACGTGGCTTCGTGCAACGTCGTGCGCCCGGGGCCATTCCCGCGCGAGATCCAGGCCCTGAAACGCTTCGCCGTCACGACGGCCGGCCCCTGCCCCACCGCCGTATCCGCTTGGGCGAGCAAAGCCGCACCGCCCGCGGCGCCCTGCAACAACCGCCGTCGCGAAATCTTTCGTCGCCGCATCGTGAGAGTCCCCCCCAAAGTGCCGCGTGACGGCGAAACGCTACTCGAGCCGATAGAAACGCACGACGACTTCGCTCGGGAAGCGCTCGCCGATGCCGACGAACACGCTGCGCGCGAGCCACTGCAATCGCGGCGCCGCGGTTTCGAACTTCGGCACCGTGCGGAAATACACGAGCTTCGGATCGACGGTCTCGCCCGCGAGGAGCCTTTGCATGACCTCGGGCGCTGCATGGCGAATGCCGGCGTTTTGCACGTAGACGAGCTCGCCCTGGTCGGTCTCGAGCGTGTAGCGCGTGTCGAGCTCCGAGAAGCCGTCGGGCTGAACGAGCTGCCAATCGGCGCCGCCGGGCACGACTCTGGCGTTGAGCTGCGGGCCGCGCACCGTGCCGCCCAAGATCTCCACGATGCGCCGGCGGCCGTGCGGGACTTGGCCAATCTCGACGGGGACCCCGACCTGCGCGCGCAGCTCGAAGGCGAAGACGAGGCTCGGCGGCGCCGCCTCGGGGCCGCCCGTGTTCTGTGCCATCGCGAAGCGTTCTCCCACGAGGCCCGCGATCAGCCACAGGCCCATGCTCACGGTGCGGACGAATCGTTGCTTCACGGTACAGATGCTAGCGCGTCCGCAGCCGCGGCCATAGCGGGCCGCATGCGAAAGACCGCAGCTCCAACCCTGGCAGTGCCTCCGAGCTGCTCGGCTCGGCGTCAGAACTGGTAATCGAAGCTCAACTGGTACCGCCGTCCGTAGACGTCGAAGCTGTTCGGGCTGATCGTCTGCGAGCTGCCCCGCTGCCCGAAGTCGGCGATCACGGGCGGGTCGACGTCGAACACGTTGCTGATCGCGAGCGCCAAGCGCCAGCTCGCATCGCTGTCGTTGGCGCTCGCGTCGTACGACAACGTGATGTCCGTGTTGGTCTGGCCCTCCACGGTCGCGTCGTCGATCGTGATCGTGTTCGCCGTCGGCAGCGTCATGTTCGGTATCCACTGCAAGTTGGTGACGCTCAACGCCGTCTCGGGGATGTAGCGTTGCTGCAAATTGATCCCGAAAGCGCCGATCTGATAGCGAACGGCTGCCAGCGCCTCGAAATCAGGTTCCGACCAGAGGTTCGAGTTGTCGGTCGTGGCGAAGCCACCGGTTGCCGTCCGCGACGTCGTGCTGTCCTCGAGCAGCCTTCCTGCGAGCAACCGGAACGTCAGCGACTCGGCGCGGTTAGCCGCGAAGTTCGGCTCCGTGCTGAACAGCAGCTCGTAGTCGAGGCCGCGAACCTTGGCGCTGTCGATGTTCAAGAACACGTTGCGGACCGTGCCAATCGCGTTCGTGATCGGGTCGCGTGAAATGAGCTCGCAGCGACCCGGCACGCCCTGGAAGCACTCGTTGACGATGAGCTGGGCGCCGAGCTGACCGACGGCATCCCGCAAATCGATCTCGTACCAGTCCACGGAGAACTGTAGGCCCGGCACGCTCGTTGGCTCGAAGACGAAGCCGGCCGTCGTCGTGTCGGCTTCCTCGGGCTTCAGAGCCGGGTTGCCGCCGGACGCCGTCGTGATCTCGACCGAGGCGTTGCCGTTCACGGGATCGTTGACGCGGCCGCCGCCGCCCTGGAGGTCGAAACGCTCCGAGAACGTCGGCTCGCGGACGTCGCGCGATCGCGTGGCACGGAACCGCAGGAACTCGGCGATCTGGAGGCTGACGCCGGTCTTGTACGAGTTGATGCCACCGCTCGTCGAGTAGTCCGAGCGGCGTCCCGCGACGTCGAGCTCGAGGCGGCGCGGGCCCGCATCCCAGAGCGGCAGGTTGAACTCCGTGAAGAGCTCGCGCACGTCGAAGCCACCCTTGATGACCGGCACCGTCGAGAACTCGTGCAGGTTTGCGCTGCCGCCCGTGAAGCCCGCGGGGATGCCGCGGATGCCGAGATCGATGCCGTTGGCGGCCGCGCTGCCGTCGGCGTTCCGTGGCGGGCCGTAGGCCATGAGAGCCTGTGGCTGCCCGCGCTGCCAGAACTTCTGGTCGCGATAGGTGAGGCCGGCCGCCATCGAGAAGGCACCCGGACCGAAGCCGTCCCAGATGTCGCCGGTGAAGAGCACCTCGGCGAACTCCTGTGTCACGACCGAGTCGCCCCACTTCGGCGACAGCACGTAGGCCTGCGCCTCGGGCGACACGTTCCCCTGGCCGAGGACGTTGAACGGCACGCAGTTGTCGATCGCGTCGGGGCCCACGGGGCCAGGGATGGGCACAAGCGCGTCGGGGCCGCCCAGCGAGTCGTCACCCTGCACGGACGGCACGAGCACTCCGGCGACCGAAGCTTGCAGCAGCGCCGGCGTGACGGTGTAGCGGTTGACGTTGCACACGATGGTGCCGGTGCCGCGGTCGGCATCGGCGACGAGATCGACGACGCCGTCGCCATCGATGTCGCGACGATCGTTGTAGACCTCCACCGCGTCCATACCGAGATACTCGCGATCGACGCGCAGCTCGTTGAGCACGGCCGTGTACTTGCGCGTCGCGCCGCGCTGCACGCGCGCTTGCAGTCGCCAGTTGTCGTTGAGCTGCTCGTCGACGCCGAGCTGCAACGTCCACGTCTCGAACTCGTTGCGGCGTTCCTCGTGATCGTTGTAGTTGCCCGGCATCCCGAGCACAGTCCCCTGCTTCTGCAGTGTGAACGACGTGACGTTGTCCGCGACCATCACGTCGCGGACCTCCTGCGGCAGGAAGGCGTTCTCCCGGAAAATCGTGTAGTGCCACGGCGAGGTGCCGTGCGGAATACCGCGGTCATCGAGGTTGTTCGATTCCGTCGTGCCGTAGATCAGGTTGCTGAAGAACCGCAAATTCTCATTGGCTTCGAATGTGAAGCTCGCGAAGACGTTGTCGCGCTTGACCTCGGCGCCGTACGGCCCGCCGCTGAACGCGTCGTTGGCGAGAGCGGCCTCGGGTCCACCCGATTGGGAGCCCGTGCCGCCGGCGCCGTTGGTGACGGTACAAGTGGGCGAGCCGCACCCGACCGTCGTGCCCGGCTCGAACGTGCGCAGCGCTTGGGCCAACGGGGTCGTCGCGTTGATCGCGCCGAGCTGGAAGGTCTGGCCGCGCAGCGAGAAATTCGCCGGTCCCTCGATCTTGCCCGTCGGTGTGTGCCGTGTGGAATGGACGTCGGGCACCTTGAGCCAACGCGGCTGCGCCGTGCCCTCGGCCAGACTCCAGTCCGGGTTCTGCACGAGCCCCCAACGCTGGTACCAGTCCCCTAGCTCGTCGGGATTGCGTTGTATCTGGTCGATGCGCCGATTCTCGAACGAGCCGATGAACGACCACCGCTCGCCGAGGTCGATGCCGCCCGCGACCGTGACACCCAAGTTGTCGCCGTCGCCGAAATCGGTGACACCGGCATCGAGCGCCAGGTCGAAACCTCGGAAGTCGCGATTGAGCACGAAGTTCGTCACACCCGCGAGCGCGTCGGCTCCATAGGCTGCCGAGGCGCCACCCGTGACGACCTCGACGCTGCGCAGGAGCGCGGTCGGGATGTTATCGACGTTGACGTTGCCGTTGCGGTCGGCCGGGGTGAGGCGCGCGCCGTCCAGCAGGATCAGCGTCCGCTGCGGGCCCATGGCGCGCAGGTCGAGGTAGCTGCCGCCGGCGCTGCCGAACAGCGCGCCGCCGCCGCGCTGCGCGCTCTGCGTCTGATAAAACTGCGGGAGCTGGTCGAGTTGGTCCGCGACCGTGGCTCCGGGCTTGAAGGAATTGATCTCGTCCATCGTCACGGCGGTGACGGGCACGGGCGTGCTGAATCCCGACGTGCGCTGAATGCGCGAGCCTGTGATCGTGATTTCCTCGGTCGGCTCTTGAGCGGCGACGTCGCCGCTCGGCCACAACAAGGATGCTCCGCTGCAAGCGAATGCCACGGCCGCAGCCAATGGCGAGAGACGCGGCGAACGCGTGTCGAGTTTCATGGCTCTTTCCCCCCAAGGAACGAGTTGTTGGATCGATACAACGGCTAGTATTAAAAACACTAGCTCAGCACCTACCGGCTGGCAAGGGCAACCCGGGCGCGGGGAAACCGGCACGCGCGCGCGGCCCGAAGGCCCCTCGAAGCCGCACCGCCTGGTTCGGCTCCGGCGCAGGCGCCGCGTGCAGACGTTGCATCTTCGCGACGAACCGCGGAGGCGTTGGCGCCGCGAAGAGCGGGCTCCACGTCGACCTACCCGGGCTATGATTCGTGGCCTCCGCGGACTCGAAGTGCTCGCGATGAACAAGATGGCTCGATCGACGCTCGTCG
>DATFFV010000386.1:0-2299 GCA_035249885.1 Gammaproteobacteria bacterium
GACCCCCGCATTGCCGGCGTCGCGTTCACGGGCTCCGTGGAGACGGCGCGCGCGATCAACTCACAACTCGCGGCTCGCGACGGCGCGCTAGCCACGCTCATCGCCGAGACGGGCGGGGTCAACGCGATGATCGTCGACAGCTCGGCGCTGCCGGAGCAGGTCGTGCGCGACACCTTGACGTCGGCGTTCAACAGCGCCGGCCAGCGTTGCTCGGCGCTGCGGTTGCTGTGCCTGCCCGAGCACACGGCCGACGAGATCGTTCGCATGCTCACCGGCGCCATGGACCAGCTCGTCATCGGGGATCCCTGCGTGCTCGCGACCGACGTCGGCCCCGTCATCGACGGCGACGCGCACGCGATGCTCACGCGTTACGTAGCCGAGCACGAGCGTGAGGTCGTGCATCGCTGCACCTTGAGCGCGGCGCACGAGCACGGTCTGTTCGTCGCGCCGACCGTCGTTGCGCTGCCGCGCGCCGCCGCGCTCACGCGTGAGGTGTTCGGTCCGATCCTGCACCTCGTGCGCTACCGACCGGAGCGTCTCGACGAGCTCGTCGACGAGATCAACGGCTTGGGCTACGGCTTGACGCTCGGCGTGCACACGCGCATCGATTCGACGGCGAAAACCGTCGCCCTGCGCGCGCGCGTCGGCAACGTCTACGTGAATCGCAACATGATCGGCGCCGTCGTCGGGGTGCAGCCGTTCGGCGGCATGGGCCTATCCGGGACGGGGCCGAAGGCCGGCGGCCCGCATTATCTGCCGCGCTTTGCGACCGAGCGCACCATCACGACGAACACGGCCGCCGTCGGCGGTAACGCGACGCTGCTGTCGCTCGGCGCGGGCCACGAGGCCTAGAGTCCCCAATTTCGGGCAGTGGGTCGCTTTCGGCGCTCCCGAACGGTGCAATCGGAGAAGGCGCAAGGCGTACACCCCGTGAAATCCCTGGGCTTCCGTTTGGCACGACGCTTGCTTTACGACGCGTGGGCAGGGTCGGTCGCGGTCGTCACCTGAATCGCGTTCCCCCCCGAACGATTTTGCTGAGGCGCGGTCGCTTCTGCCCACTAAATTCCTCTTCGCACCCCGTCGTCGTGGCGGGGTGCGCTTTTTGAGAGGTCAGTAGCCGGCCGCGTGGCCGTCCTTGCGCGATTCGGACGCGCCGGCATAGACGAGCGTGCGGAGGTCGCGGCGAATCGCCTGATAGCCGCCGAAGGTCGCGGCGTTGGCTGCGACCCCGAGCCGATGGCCACGCGTGCGCAGTCCCGCGAGCGCCGCCGGCGGAAAGCCGGGCTCGAGATACACGGCGCCGCCGCTTGGGTCTTGCGCCGCGCCCGTGGGCTCCGTCGAGCCTTCGTGACGCACACGCGGCGCATCGCCCGCGGCTTGCAGACCCATGCCGAAGTCGACGAGGTTCGAGAGCACCTGAACCTGACCTTGCGGCTGCATCGCGGCGCCCATGACGCCGAACGCGAGTAGCGCCTCGCCGTCGCGCGTCGCGAACGCGGGGATGATCGTGTGGAACGGGCGCTTGCCGGGGGCATAGGCGTTCGCGTGCTTTGGATCGAGCGCGAACTGCGAGCCACGGTTCTGAAGGCCGAACCCGAACGGCGCCACGGTCACGCCGGAGCCGAAGCCCACATAGTTACTCTGGATCAGCGACACCATGTTGCCCGCGGTGTCGGCCGCGGCGAGATAGACCGTGTCGCCGGCCCCGGCGGCGCCGTGCGTCGGTGTCACGGACGCGCGCTGCGGATCGATGAGCGCTCGGCGCGCGGCCGCGTAGTCTTTCGCGATGAGCCGCTCGACGGGCGCCGTGGCGAACTTAGGATCCGCGTAATAGCGCGCGCGATCCTCGAACGCGAGCTTCTTTGTTTCGACGAGCAGGTGCAGATGCTCGGCGCTGCCCCACTCGAGCGCGCCGAGCTCGAAGCCTTCGAGGATGTTGAGCATCTGCAAGACCGCGATGCCCTGACCGTTCGGCGGCAGCTCGTAGACGCGCCAGCCGCGATACGTCGTCGCCACGGGCAGCGTCCATTCGGAAGCGTGCGCGGCAAGATCCTCGCGGCCAAGGTAACCGCCGTTGTCGCGCACGCTTTGCTCGACTGCCGCGGCAATCGGGCCGGCATAGAACGCAGCCCGGCCATCGGCCGCGATGACCTCATAGGCGCGCGCGAGCCCCGGGTTGGTGAACGATGCGCCGACGGCCGGTGCGCGACCGCCGGGCATGAACACTTGCGCGAACCCGGGCGACGCCTCCAGCGCGCCGACACCGGCCGCCCACGCGGCGGCGATGACCGGGGTGACT
>DATFFV010000387.1:0-2762 GCA_035249885.1 Gammaproteobacteria bacterium
ATCAGAGAGTGTGCCGGTCGTCGTCATCATTGTTGTTCTTGTTTCCAGCGCCTCAGCAAGCGACGCGCCTCGCGGCGCGCCGCCCCTGCTGCGCGGCCCTTCGAGTCGGATTCCCGGAGGGGAAAGACGCTGTGCGCGGCCTAAACCGGGGGGTTGAGCGCTCACGCCGACTCGACGAGCCTCTCTCAAAGCAGCAAGACGCGTGCCAGTCGGGCACGGGCAGGGCATCCAAATAAATCAGTCAGTTAGCGGTGCTCACCGGGCCTTGGGCCCCGCGTCCTGTATGAGACTCGTACAGCCCTGTGCACGTAGTGAGCGGCCGCCGGCTTATGTCGACTCGGGCTCCGCGCCGCGCATCTTGCTGCGCAGCGTCGTGCGATTGATCCCGAGCAAACGGGCCGCGGCGACCTGATTGCCGTTGGTGAGCCGCAGCGCCTCGGCGACGAGCTGCTGCTCCGCGAGCCCGAGCAGCGTCTGATACGCGGAGTCGTCGGCGCCGCCGGCTGTCGCGAGTCGAGCCGTGAGCGCCTCCCGTACCGCCGCGCCGAAGCGCGCGTCGGTGTCGCCCGCGGCGATGGCGGGTGCCAAGTCGAGGTCGTGAGCGGCGAGCCAGGGCCGGCGCGCCATGAGCACGGCGCGCTTGATCGCGTGCTCGAGCTCGCGGACGTTGCCGGGCCAGTCATGGGCGAGCAGTCGCTCGATCGCGGCGGGCTCGAGGCCCTGCACCGCCTTGCCGAGCTCGGCGTTGGCACGGTCCAGGAACTGGAGCGCGAGCGCTGCGATGTCTTCCTTGCGCGTGCGCAGCGGCGGGATCTCGAGCGTCACGAGGTCGAGCCGGTGATAGAGATCTTCGCGGAACCGTCCCGTCGTGACCTCGTCCTTGAGCACGCGATTCGTGGCCGCGATGAGACGGGCGCGGAACGGTAGGGGCGTCTGGCTCCCGACGCGCTCGAAGCTGCGCTCTTGGAGCACGCGCAGCAGCTTGCTCTGGAGCGTGTACGGCAGCTCCGAGATCTCGTCGAGGAACAGCGTGCCGCGGCCCGCCGCCTCGAACCGGCCCACGCGCTGCTCGCGCGCATCCGTGAACGCGCCGCGCTCGTGGCCGAAGAACTCGCTCTCGATGAGCGACGCCGGAATCGCAGCGCAGTTGACCGCGACGAACGGCTGCGCCTCGCGCCCGCTATGCGCGTGGATCCCACGCGCCACGAGCTCCTTGCCGACACCGCTCTCGCCCGTGATGAGCACGGTGAGCTCGTTGGTCGTGAGCAGGCTCATGCGCTTGAAGATCTCTTGCATCGCCGCGCTCGTGCCGACCATGGTCCCGGCGGGTTCCCGGAGCGGTCGCCCTGGCGCATCGGGCGCCGGCTTGTGGAGCGCGCGCGCCAGAACGTCGCGAGCGCGCGTGAGCTCGATCGGCTTGCCCAAGTAGTCGAAGGCGCCGGCTTTGAGCGCGGTCATGGCGGTTTGTAGCGTGCCGTAGGCCGTCATGACGATCACGGGCAAGTCGGCGTCCACGGCGCGAATCCGTTCGAGCGTCTCGAGGCCGGAGAGGCCCGGCATCTGCACGTCGAGGAACACGACGTCGGGGCGCTCGGCCGCGATGAGCCGCAACGCATCCTCCCCCGATGCGGCCACGATCGGCGTATGGCCCGCGGAGCGCAGCAGGGCGCCGAAGGCCTCGCAAATCGCGCGCTCGTCGTCGGCGACCAGAACCTTAGCCATGCTGGATTATAGAGACGGGCAAAAGGACCGTGAAACGCGCGCCGCCGAGGTCGTCGGAGCGGCTCGCGAGAATCTCGCCGCCGTGCAGCTCGATGAGCTCGCGGCACACGTTGAGCCCCAGGCCGAGTCGAAAGCGCCCCGAGGCGCTCGTGCTCTCGAAGAGGCCCTGTGCCTGCGCGTCCGGCACGCCCGGGCCCGAGTCCTCGACGTGCAGCGAGATCCGCCCCGGCGGCGCGGCCACGGTCGTGAGGCGCAGCGTGCCGCCGTCGCGCAGCGCGTTGGCCGCGTTGTTGATGAGATTGAACAGGACTTGCTTGATCCGGCTGTCGTCGAGCGGCGTGGTTGGCAGCAGACTCAAGCGCGTCTCGAGCGCGATGCGCTGGTGCGCGAGCTGCGCCGTCACGAGCGAAGCCACTTCCTCGACGATGCGGTTCAAATCGGCGGGACGTGCGTCGATGCGCTGCGGGCGCGCGATCGACAGCGCGCTCGTGACGATCAAGTCGAGGCGCGCGATCTCCCTGAGCACGGTGCGAATCTCGGCCGCAATGCGGGCGTCGCCCGTCTCCGCGAGCAGCTCGAGCTTGAGCGCGATCGCCGTGAGCGGGTTGCGGATCTCGTGGGCGATGCGCGCCGCCATCTCCCCGAGCGCCGCGAGGCGCGTGCGTTCCGCGAGCTCGTTCTCGTAGGCCGCGAGCTTCTTCGCCATGGCGTTGAGCGCGCTCGTGAGCGCGCCGATCTCGTCGGGCTGCTCGACGCGCACCTCGACGTCGCGCTCTCCGTCGGCGATGCGCTCGGCCATGCGGCTCAACCGTTCGACAGGCCTCGTGATGCCGCGCAGCAACTTGAGGCCCGCTGCGCCGAGCAGCACCGTCGCGAGCACGGCCGCGAGGCCGAACCAGAGTCCCGCGTCGCGCGCCGCGGCGCGTACGTCGGCGAGCGAGCCGACGGCCGCGACCGCCAGGAAACGAGGATCGCGGCTCGAGCGGTGCAGCACGATGCGATGTCCCGCCGCGTCGGTGTGGAGCACGTCGCCGTCGCCG
>DATFFV010000388.1:0-2277 GCA_035249885.1 Gammaproteobacteria bacterium
GGTTCGGCAGCCGACACCTCGTGGCCGTGCTGCGCGCCCGACGGTGCGGCCAGCGGCTCGCTCGGCGCCTCAATGGCCACGACGGGCTGTGTGGGCGCTGCGGCGAGCAACGCGAGCAGCTCGCCTGCCGACTGGCCAACGGCATAGATCCAGACGGCGCCCAGGGCGATCAGGGGGATCAGGGGGATCAGGGCGAGCCAATAGGGCTTCTTTTGCATCGAATCGCTTGGCGTCGACGATGGGTGACGCGGATCCTGCGGTCCGACGATGACGTTTCGATGAACGCGGCGGCCGTCACAAAGCGTTAACGGCTCGACGCTACGCTGCGGCCCTCATTGCAGAGGGTTCGACCATGCCGACGACCCTGCGCGGCGCGACCGCCGTTGTTTTGACCGCGTTGCTTCTGGCCGGGATCGTCGAGGCGCAAACCGCGCGCGAAAGCGCGCCGGCGACCGACGGCTCGCTGCCGCTCTACCTGCAAGCACTCGCGCTGCTGCGGACGAGCGACTCGGTGATCCCGCCCACGCTCGACGTGCATCCCGTCAGCGCCACGTACAACCGCGAGGCCGTGATCCCGCCGCAGTGCTACACGCGGACGGAGGGCGTCCACAATCCGTGCTACGTCTGTCATCAAAATCAGCGCGCCGGCGGCGAGAACACGATGAACGACGCGGATCTGCAGGTCGCGTACACGTTCAGCGATGTCGGCACGACGAATCACTGGCTCAACCTCTTCGAGAACCGCAGCACGCGCGTGGCGGCGATGGGCGACGAAGAGATTCTCGCGTGGATCGACGGCGACAATTACTCCGAGCTGCCGGGGCGGCTCGAGGCCGCCGGCTTCGGCGGCTACGTGCCCGACCTCGCGGGCCTCGAGCAGGGCGCAGCGGCGTTCGATGCTGACGGCTTCGCGCGCGACGGCTCGGGCTGGGTCGCATTCAACTACAAGCCTCTGCCGAGCACGTTCTGGCCGACGAACGGCTCGACCGACGACGTGATGATCCGCTTGCCCGACGCGTTTCGGCGCACGGCGAACGGCACTTTGTCGCGCGATGCTTACCGCGCGAACCTCGCGATCCTCGAGGCCAACGTCAAGGGTCTCGCCACGATCGACACGCGTCCGATCGACGAAACCGTCCTCGACGTCGATGTCGACGGCGACGGTGCTCTCGGCATGGCGACGCGAATTGCGCGCATCTCGAGCTTCGTGGGCGCGGCTTCCGAGCACCTGCTGTTGCCGCCGCTGTATCCGCAGGGCACCGAGTTCCTACACACGGTGCGCTACGTCGGCATAAGGGCGGACGGTACTGTCGGCATATCGCGGCGCATGAAAGAGGTTCGCTACATGCGCAAGTCCTCGATCATGCCGCTTGCACAGCTCGCCGAGCTGTACCGCGAGGAGCAGTACGCGAAAGAAGCCGGCTATCTACCGGGCTACATCAACCGCTGGCAGCAGGGCTTGGACAACGAGATGGGCTGGCTCGTCCAAGGCTTCATCGAGGATCGCAACGGCCGGCTCCGCGTCCAGACTTACGAGGAGACACTGTTCTGCATGGGCTGCCACACCTCGCTCGGCGCCACGATCGACAAAACGTTCGCTTTTCCGCGCAAGGTCGACGGCGCTGCCGGCTGGGGCTACATCGAGCTGCACGGCATGCCGGACGCGCCGAATGTCGGCGAGACGCTGGGCGAAATCGCGACGTATCTCGAGCGCGTCGGCGGCGGTAGCGAGTTCCGCAACAACGACGAGATGCTCGCGCGCTGGTTCGCCGCCGACGGGACCCTAGACCGCGCGAAGGTCGCGGCCGCCGATGTCCACGAGCTGATTTCGCCGTCACGCGAGCGCGCGCTGGCGCTGAACAAGGCCTACCGGACGATCGTCGCGGATCAGGATTACGTGTTCGGCCGCGACGCCGTAATCGTGCCGCCGCGGAACGTCTACGACGAGGTCGATCCCGAAACCGCGCCGACGCTCGGCGCCGACCGGTTCTTCGAGTGGGACATACGCCTGGATTGGGGCGCGGCCCATCGTTGACGGTTCTGCGCCGGGCTGTAACAGACCTGCAAGCGGTCAGCCATCGAAGGTTCACTTCGGCACAGCAGACTCCGCGCAAGCGGTTGGCGGTCCCGTACGCGCCGCGAGCTCGCACGAACCATTCAACGCAGGGAGACACGAATGATGAGAACGCGCTTGGCTAACAGCGTCGTGGCCGCCGTCGTCGCGGCGGCGGCCGGGCAGACCGCCGCGGCCGGAACCGACATTTACTTCAACCCGCT
>DATFFV010000389.1:0-3720 GCA_035249885.1 Gammaproteobacteria bacterium
GCGCTCGAGCAGCCCCGCGAGCGCGAACAAATGTCCCGGCGCTTTGAGCAGCCAGCGCTTCTTTAAGGTCTTCGCCTGCAAGTGCTGCAAGAAGCGCCGATGAAAATCGAAGCCGAGCGCCTGCGGCGCTTCCTCGAGCCAGTCCTGGTACGAGTGCACGTCGTGCGTCGTGTGGAACTGGATGCTCATGAACACCTGCGCGGTGATCGCGATGCACTCTTGCGGCAGGTCGGGCGCGATCGGGTGGATGTGCATGAACTCGGGCGCCAGGCGGTTTGCCCAGCCGAGTCGCCTGCCGGTCTCCGCGCGGGCGCGCTCGATGCCGGAGGGGGTGCGCGCGGCCGCCGGGAACATGACCTCCCACGTCGCGGGTGCGCGATTGTCGGGGTCTTCCCCGAGCAGACCATGCAGATGCGTCGTGCCCGTGCGCGGCAAGCCGACGATGAACACCGGTGCGACGATTCGCTGCTGCTCGATCTCAGGATTGGCCGCGCGCTCGGCTTCCATGCGCAACAGATTTTCGAGCAGGCTCACAACTAGCTCGCGTGCCGTGATGCGTCCGAGCGTCGTGAGTCGCGCCTCGTCGCGATACGATTTCAGCAGCCGGTCGAGCGGTTCGGCGAAATTCCACGCTCCGTAGTCGCTGCTTCCGGCGCGCAACTGCGCCGCGCGGTGCAGGCTCGTAAGGTCGAGCGCCGGCGTCTCGACGCCGAGCCGGCGCAGCGCGCGGCCGCCCGAGTTCAAAGCACGGACTGCGCCGCTGACGCAGGTCTGCGAGAAGCCCATCGGTGGGAAAAGGGTTTGCTACTATGCGACGCCGGCATTGTGGCAGAGGAGCTTCGGACGCAGCAATGAGCCCGCTCGACATCAAGGCGTTGATCGTCGACGTGCCGGATTTTCCGAAACCGGGCATCGTGTTCAAGGACATCACGCCCGTGCTCGCACATCCGAAAGCGTTCGCCGCGGTCATCGAGCAGCTCGCGGAGCATGCCGCGGCGTTGCGCGCGGAAGGCGTGCTCGCCATCGAGTCGCGCGGTTTCATCTTCGGCGCGCCGCTCGCGCAGCGCCTCGAGTTGCCGCTACAGCTCGTGCGCAAGCGCGGCAAGTTGCCGCGCGCCTCGCTCACGGCGCGCTACGAGCTCGAATACGGGTTCGATCACCTCGAGGTGCACGCCGACGCCGTGCGCGCGGGCGGTCGCTATCTCATCGTCGACGACGTGATCGCGACGGGCGGCACGGCGGCGGCTGTCGCGGGGCTCATCGCGCAGCAGGGCGCGAGCGTGGCGGCGTGCTTGTTCCTCATCGAGCTCACGTTTCTGCGCGGCCGCGACAAGCTCCCCGGCCTCGAAGTCGTGAGCCTCATCGACTACTAAGACGCAACGCTCACCGCGTGGATTTCTCGCCGCGCGCGTACAGCCTCTCTCGAGACACGCCGGAAGACCGTCCCTGGGGCTCGTCAGCGCACATCCCTGTGCGCTGACGGTCTCGAGAGAGGCCGTACGCACGCGGCGAGAAATCTTGGGCGACGCTGCTCAGTGTTGGCGGGTGAGGATGAAGTCGGAGAGCCAGAGCAAGGCGTTGGCGCGTTCGCCGAGCGATCGTAGTGCGGTTACGGCGCGTTCGTGCGTCTCTGCCGCGCGGCGTTTTGCGCCGTCGATGCCGAGCGTCGAGGGATACGTCGATTTGGCGTTGCCGGCGTCGCTGCGCGCACTTTTGCCGAGCGTTGCGGTGTCTTGCTCCACCTCGAGCAGGTCGTCGCGGATCTGGAAGACGAGGCCGATCTCGCTCGCGAACGTATCGAGGCTCGCGCGCTCGCGCTCGTCGAGGCGGCCGAGCTCGCTCGGCATCATGATCGCGGCGCGAATCAGCGCGCCGGTCTTGCCGCGGTGGATGCGCTCGAGGCCGCGCTCGTCGACAACCTGGCCTTCCGCTTCCATGTCGAGCGACTGACCGCCGACCATGCCCGCGGGGCCCGCGGCACGCGCGAGCCAGGCGACGATCTGCACTAGCGCTTGCGGCCGCGCGGCGAGCCGCGCGTCGCTCGCGAGCACCTCGAACGCCAACGCTTGTAGCGCGTCGCCGGCGAGGATCGCTGTCGCTTCGTCGAACTGGCGGTGCGTCGTCGGCCGGCCGCGTCGCAGGTCGTCGTCGTCCATCGCCGGCAGGTCGTCGTGCACGAGCGAGTAGGCGTGAATGAGCTCGACGGCGGCTGCGATCGCGTCGAGCGTGTCCTCGGCCGTGGCGTTGAGCTCGCCGCTCGCGTAGACGAGCAGCGGCCGGACCCGCTTGCCGCCCCCGAGCACGGAATAACGCATCGCTTCGAGCAGCCTTGCGGGGATATCGCCGCCGCCTTGTAGGACCGCGGCGAGTTTTGCGTCGACTCTGCGGCGGTAGTGGTCTAGACGCGGCGCGAACGTGTCCACGGGGGCCCGTGTTATCATCGCGGGCCATCCTAACACCGAAACGGCGCGCCCGGCGCGAGCCATCCTGGTGACCGAATCGAGCCGTACAACCCGCGCGTCCGACGACGACTTGGCCTACCAGCGCGGTGTCTTGCCCGGCGTCTCACGCACCTTCGCGCTCACGATTCCGGTGTTGCCGGACGACCTCGCGGTTGTCATGACGAACGCTTATCTGCTGTGCCGCCTCGCCGACACGATCGAGGACGATCCGGGCCTGAGCCACGAGCAGAAGTCGCAGTTCCACGCGCGGTTCGTCGCCGTCGTGCGCGGCGAGGAGCCGGCGCAACCGTTTGCTGCGGAGCTCGCGCCGTTGCTGTCGGCACGCGTGTTACCCGCCGAGCACGATCTCGTGCGCAACGCCGCAGCGGTGATTCGCGTGACGCACGACTTTTCCGCCGCCGAGCGCGCCGCGCTCACGCGTTGCGTCGCGATCATGTGCCGGGGCATGCCGGAGTTTCAACGCAGCAAGAGCTTGCGCGGGCTAGAGGATCACGCGGAGCTCGCCGAGTACTGCTACTACGTCGCCGGTGTTGTCGGCGAGATGATCACCGAGCTGTTCTGCTTGCACTGCCCCGAGCTCATGCCAAAACGCGAAGCAATGTTGCGCTTGGCCGTGTCGTTCGGCCAAGGGCTGCAGATGACGAACATATTGAAGGACATCTGGGACGATCGGCAGGCCGGCGCGTGTTGGCTGCCGCGCTCGGTCTTTGCCGGCGGCAGCTACGACTTGGGTCAACTCGAGTCGTGGCACACGGAGCCCGTATTCCGCGACGGCCTGAACGAGCTCATCGGCGTCGGGCATGCGCACCTGCGCAACGCGCTCGCGTACACGTGCCTCGTGCCGAAACGCGAGGCGGGCATTCGGCGCTTTTGCCTGTGGGCGATCGGCCTGGCCGTGCTCACGCTGCGCAAGATCCACCGCCACCCGACGTTCCGCTCAGGCAGCGAGGTCAAGGTATCGCGTCGCACGGTCAAAGCCACGGTGCTGACGACGAATCTCGCGCTCATGAGCAATCGTGCGCTGCGCTTGATCTTCGATCGTGCCGCCGATGGGTTGCCGCTCGCCTCGGCCGCGCTCGTTTCCTACGAGGGCGACGAGGTGCCGCCGCATTCCGGACGCGCCGATGTCGTTTGACGGGGCCGAACCCGTAAGCGGCGCATTCAGGATCGCGTTCATCGCCGCCCTCGACGTCGAAGCCTTGAGCTTGCGGCGCGCTACCGCGGACGACGGCTCGTGGCTCGTGCTGCAAAGCGGCCC
>DATFFV010000390.1:0-5061 GCA_035249885.1 Gammaproteobacteria bacterium
CCGTTGACGGCCACGATCTCGGATTTGAAATCGACATTGCGCTGATCCGCGGTGACGGTCGCCCAGTATTCGCGAATGCCGCTGCGGCCGGCCTTGGGCGCGTCGAACGGCATCTCGTGGTAGCGCGCGTTCTCCGTGAACAGCGCGACGGCGAGGCTCGCATCGCGTTGTTCCCAGGCATGCTCGTAACCCGCGAGCCAAGTTTCGAGCGCCGCCGGTGTCAATTTCTGTGTCATGAGTCATGTTCCTGACGCTAGGCTTGGATCATGAGGTTGGCACGCGGCCGCGCTGCGCTCAACTGCGCCGCGTGGTCACGGTGACGCTGCTGCTATACCATTCGAGACACACGCAGGAGCTTGCCATCGAGTGCGAGCCCTGCGCGGCGGGGGCCAGCAGGTTGAATAGAACGAGCGCATCGACGACGCAGCGGCGCCAACTCATCGAGTTCTTGAAAGGCTGTCGCGCGCGTCTGACTCCGACGCAAGTGGGCTTGCCGGACACGAATCGCCGGCGCACGCCCGGTTTGCGCCGCGAGGACGTGGCCGCGCTCGCGGGCGTCAGCGTCACCTGGTACACGTGGCTCGAGCAGGGGCGCGACATCCAGGTCTCGGCCGACGTGCTCGAGCGCATCTCGACCACGCTGCGCATGTCGCCCGACGAGCGCGAGTATCTGTTCGCGCTCGTTCAGCACCGGCCGGCGCCGCCGAGCCCGGCGCGCACGGAGTCGGTGAGCCCGACGCTGCTCCGCATGCTCGACACGCTGGCGGTCCCGGCCATGATCCTCACGCGTCGATGGGATGTCATTGCCTGGAACCGGCTCATCGCGATTTTTCGGGACTACGACGCGTTGCCGCCCGAGCGCCGCAATTTGTTGCGCATCCTGCTCGTCGAGGACGACATCTACCGCAAGGATCCGGTCCTTTACGAAGCGACGGCTCGCCGCCTGCTCGCGAAGTTCCGCGTCGACTATAGTCAGGCGCACGGCGATCCCGCATTCGAAGATCTCATCGCGGAGCTCACGGCGGCGTGTCCCATCTTCGCGCGCTTGTGGGGTCTTGCCGAGGTCGTGGGCACGCACGATGCCGTCGTGACGCATCCGCGCGGCCACGGCGTTACTTTTGAGCACACTTCCTACGTGCCGGAAGGCAGCCCCAACCTGCGGCTAATCATCTTCACGCCGGCCAATCCGGCCACGGCGGCGAAAGTGCGCGAAGCGATCGCGCAGATCGAAGGCAGCGGCGGCCGCCGCACACCAGCGTTGAACTAAGAGGTGCCGGTGTTACGGTTTCGGTTCAGCCGAACGCGCGTCTTCGGTCGAACCGAAACCGTAACACCGGCACCTCCTAGCTCTTGGCCTTGAACTGGCGGCGCCGGCGCGCGAGTGCGTGCTCGGTGTAGCCGTTCGGTTCCTTCAACCCGTTGAACACGAGATCGAGCGCGGCTTGGAAAGCCACGCTCCGGTCGAAGCGCGGCGCCATGTTGCGGTAGTTCCGGTCGCCGGCGTTCTGCCGGTCCACGACCTCGGCCATGCGCTCGAGCGTCGCGACCGCTTGCTCGCGAGTAACCAGGCCGTGGCGCAGCCAATTGGCGATGTGCTGCGAGGAGATACGCAGCGTCGCGCGGTCTTCCATGAGTCCGACGTCGTTGATGTCGGGTACCTTCGAGCAGCCGATGCCGTGCTCGACCCAGCGCACGACGTACCCCAGGATGCCCTGCGCATTGTTGTCGAGATCGCGCTGGATCTCGGCCGGTGTCAACGCGCGCGTCAGCAGCGGCGGTGTGAGAATGCCCGCGAGTAGCTCGTCCGTGGCGCCGCCTTGGCGCGCGATCTCGCTCTGGCGCGCCGCGACATCGACCTGATGATAATGAATCGCGTGCAGCGTCGCGGCCGTGGGGGACGGCACCCAGGCCGTCGTCGCGCCGGCTTTCGGGTGCGCGCTTTTCGTCTCGAGCATTGCGCGCATCTCGTCGGGCATGGCCCACATGCCTTTGCCGATCTGGCCGTGACCCGGAAGCCCGACCTCGAGGCCCACGCGCACGTTCCAGTCTTCGTACGCCGCGATCCAGCGCGCGCCCTTGATCTCGGGTTTCGGAATCATCGGGCCCGCTTCCATATGGGTGTGGATCTCGTCGCCCGTGCGATCGAGGAAGCCCGTGTTGATGAAGATGATGCGATCGCGGCTGACGCGAATGCACTCCTTCAAGTTGACCGTCGTGCGGCGCTCCTCGTCCATGATCCCTATCTTGAGCGTGTTCACGGGGAGCCCGAACGCGCGCTCGACCGTGGCGAACAGCTCGACGGACAGCGCGACCTCCTCGGGGCCATGCTGCTTCGGCTTCACGATGTACATGCTGCCCGTGCGGCTGTTACGCCGCGCGCCCGCACCGCGCAAATCGTGGAGCGCCGCGAGCGTCGTGACGACGCAGTCGAGGAAGGTCTCAGGCGTAGGCGCACCCGCAGCGTCGGTGACAGCGTCCGTGAGAACGTGCGAGCCGACGTGCCGCACGAGCAGCAAGCTGCGCCCGTGGAGTTGCAAGGGCGCGCCATTCGGCGCCACGTACTCGCGATCGGGGTTGAGGCGCCGATCGATCGTGCCGCCGCCTTTCGGGACCGACGCCGTCAGAGTGCCGCGCATGATGCCGCACCAGTTGCGGTAGACAACGGTCTTGTCGGCCGCATCGACGGCGGCCACGGAGTCCTCGCAGTCCATGATCGTCGTGAGCGCGCTCTCGAGCACGACATCTTTGACGCCGGCCGGGTGTTGCCGGCCGATCGGATGAGCGCGGTCGATGACGAGGTCGATGTGGAGCCCGTGATGGCAGAGCAACACGTTCGTGAGCGTCGCACGCACGCGGCGGAAGCCCGCGAAGTGCGCGGGGTTCGCGAGTGCCACGCTGCGCCCGCCGCCCACCACCGCGCACTGCAGCGCGCCCTCGCGCACGTCCAAGCCCGTGACGTCCGCCCATTGGGCTGCCCCGAGCGGCACGGCCTCGTCGAGGAACGCGTTGGCGCGCGCGATCACGCGCTCGCCGCGCGCGGGGTTGTAGCCGCTGCCTCGAGCGGCACCGCCGTCCTCGGCAATGACGTTCGTGCCATAGAGCGCGTCGTAGAGACTGCCCCAACGCGCGTTGGCGGCGTTGAGCGCGTAGCGCGCATTGTCGACGAGCACGACGAGTTGCGGGCCCGCGAGCGTCGCGATCTCAGGGTCGACGTTCGCGGTCGTGACTTTGAACGGCGCGCCGACGGGCACGAGGTAGCCGATCTCGCGCAAGTATGCGGCCGTTGCGCTCGGTTCGGGCGGCGTGCCGCGCCGCGCCGCGAGCCAGGCATCGATCTTGGCCTGGAGCGCGTCGCGTTTCTCGAGCAGCGCGCGATTGCGCGGTCCGAGCGTGCGCACGATCTCGTCGAGCAGCGTCCAAACCGCGTCCGGTGCGACGCCGCTGCCGGGCGCGATCTCGTCGCGCACGAGGTCGTGCATGGACTTGGCGATCTTGATCCCGCCGTGGGCGACGTACTCGGTCATCGCAGCAGGATAGCGGGCTTATTCAACTTCGCAAGGCGTGGGCGAACGAGCCGATCTTTGCCAGCGGCCCACTACTTCGCGATCGCGCCCACTTCCTTGAGCACCTCGTTGGCCGCCTTGAAGGCGTCGAGCCCGGCCGGGATGCCGCAGTAGACCGTGGCGTGCAACAGCACTTCTTTGATCTCGTCGACGGTCACACCGTTGTTGATGGCACCGCGCACGTGCAGCTTGATCTCGGGCGCGCGATTCAACGCCGTGAGCATCGCGAGATTGATGAGGCTACGAGTCTTGCGATCGAGGCCCTCGCGCGTCCACGCGTAGCCCCAGCACCACTCCGTCGTGATGTTTTGGAACGCCATCATGAAGTCGTTGGCCGACTTCAGCGAGTTGTCCACGTACTCGGCGCCGAGCACGGCGCGGCGCACGCTAAGGCCCCGGTCGAACAGTTCTGCGATGGTTTCGTCTCTGCGGTCGGTCATTGCAAGCTCCACTCGAGTGTTGCGCGACAAAAGATTGGGACCCGAGCACGCTCGTGAAGGAGAGCGAGCTTAAGGCACGTGCAGGCTAACGGCTCGGGAAGACCACGTCGAGCATGGCGCGGATGTAATCGCGGTGCTGCTGCGACGACAGCCGTTGTTGCTTCATGTAGCCGTGGATGTGGCGCGATTCGATGGCGCCGATGAGCACGTCGGCGGTCGTGGGCGCATCGCTGACCGCGAGCAGCTTCGCGGCCGCCGCCTGTCGCAGCCACGCCGCCAGAGTGTCGCGCAACTGCGTGGGGGTGGGATCGGGCAGGTTCTCCTCGATGCACGCGGCACGCAGCGTCAGCGACCCCGAGATGATCGCTCCGAGGTACTGGTTGATCTCGAGGAGCACGTGACTCAGTTGCTCGAGCACGGGAGTGCCCGGCTGCAGGCCACGCTCGAGCTCCGTGACGGGCGTGCTGCCGTCGGGGCGCAGCGCCATGAGCATGAGCTGTTGTTTCGTTCCCGTGCGCTGGAACAGCGTCGCGGTCGAGACGCCGAGCTTCTTGGCGACCATGGCGACGGGGGCTCTTGGTCCGCGGTCGAGAAATACTTCGCGTGCGGCGACACTGATTTCCCGATCGCTGACTTGTCTACGACGTCCCATGGGCGAGCATGATAACGTCAAACGGCCGCGGAAAGTGGCTTCCCGCCTGCTTGACGTAACGAGGGGGCTCATGGCGTTCATCGCGATCAAGGTCGTGCCGCGCGCCGCCCGCGACGAGATCGTGGGGTGGCTCGACGGCGCGCTCAAGGTGCGGGTGACCGCGCCGCCGCAGGACGGCCGCGCCAACCGCGCGCTCGAGGAGCTGCTGGCGGCGGCGCTCGGCCTCCGGAAGGGCGCGGTCAGTGTCGCGTCGGGCCGAACCTCCGTCCGGAAGCGGCTCGCCGTCGAAGGGCTCGAGCACGACGAGATCCTGAGGCGCTTAGCTCGGGCGCCCGCCCGATAACGGGGCGCCGACGCGGTTTTGTGCCTCCGTAAGGCGCACGCTCGTTGATTCGATCGCCGTGCG
>DATFFV010000391.1:0-2605 GCA_035249885.1 Gammaproteobacteria bacterium
TTCAAGCGCGCGATGATCTTTTTCTTGCGCGGCCTGCCGAGCGCGTTGTTGTAGTACCAGACGAGCTTGATCTGCGTGTCGTTGGCGTCCGAGCCCGAGTTGCCGAAGAACACTCGCGACGCGGCGAACGGCGCGAGACCGACGACCTTCTCGGCGAGCAGGATGCCCGGCTCGTGGCTCTTGCCCGTGAAGAGATGCGCAAAAGACAGCTTCTTGAGCTGATCGTACGCGGTCCGCGCGAGCTCCTCGTCACCGTAGCCGAGCGTCGTGCACCAAAGCCCGGCCATGGCCTCGATGTATTCGCGCCCGTGATGGTCGAAGACGCGCACGCCCTTGCCGCGCACGAGCACGAGCGGCTTGCCGCGGTGCAGCGCCGCGAGGTTCGTGTTGGGGTGCAACACGCGCTCGAGATCGAGCGCTTCGAGATCCTTGCCCGCAGTCGCTTCCGTCATGTCGCTCCTTCAGAACACCCGGCCGAGCGTCACGTAGAACGCGTCCTCGCCGCCTTCGGCGCGGCCGTAGCCGACGTAGATCGGCCCGACGGGCGTGCTCACGCCGCCCCAAAACGAGCCGCCGAGCACGCTGCCGCTGGCGGAGATGTCGCTGCGCGCAGCCCAAGCATTGCCGAGCTCGACGCTGAAGCCCGCGAATGCCGGAAACAACGCGAGGTCGCCGATGCGCCGGTAGTAGCTCGCTCCCAAGCGCGCCGCGTGTTGCCCGGAGAGCTGGTTGCGGTTGATGCCCGAGATATCGAAGAAGCCGCCCATGCGGAACAAGCGGCTGTCGGAGGCCTCTCCGCTGATCGTCGCGTCGTAACGCAACGACCCGAGCAACGTATGCCGGCCCCACGTCTTCGCGCGCAAGCCCGAGATCAGCAGCTGATCGAAGTCGGCGTCGGCGGACAGCGGCCGCTGCCGCGAAGCGCGCCACTCGATGCTCCCGACAGAGCCCTCGCGCGGAAACGACGCGCTATCCATCGTGTCGACCGAGAAGCGCGCGAAGAACTCGCCGCGCCTGAACTCCTCCTCGTTGATGAGCGTGGGATCGCCGACGCGCAGGTCGAAAGAGCCCTTGGCCGCGCGCACGCCGAAGCGGTATTCACCCCAGGTCGACAGCTCGCGGCCGACCGCGAACTCGAGCGTCCCCTCGCGCAGCTGCGCTTCGGTCACACGCTCGTCGCCGACGAACACGTTGAATTGGTTCGACTCGACGTTGAGCGACGGAGCGTAGAAAAAAAGCCCCTTCGGGCCGAACGGCTGATGCAGATCGGCGATCAACGCCGGCTCGTCGCCGACGACGATCGTGGCTCGCCACTCGCCACCGAGCGGGTTGATCGCAGTGCGCAAATAGCTCGCCGCGAGCCCGAACAGCACGTCGGAGCCCGGCGACGAGCTGTATTCCATGCCGAGCTGCAGGTAGTTCGGCCCCCACGAACGCTCGTCGAGCTCCACGTCGAGACCCGTCCGGCCCCCGTTCGTGACGAGGCCGTAGCGCACGTTCTGGAAGTAGTCGAGGCCGTAGACCGTGTTCATGGCGCGCTCGACCGCGTCGACGTCGAGCGGCTCGCCGATCTCGATGGCGCCGAGCCGCGCCTCGACGACGCTGTTGGCGATCGCGGCGTTGTTCTCGAGGCGCACGAACTCGACGACGGGCAACTCGCGCATGCGCGGATCCTTGCGCGCGGCGACATGCGCCGCATACGCGCCTTCGCTGAGCGAGAGGCGCTCGAACTCTGCGCGGCGCTGCATGACGGCGTCGTAACCGGTCTGGACCGCCTCGCGCATCCGCGCGAAGCTCGTCGAGCCCAAGTCTTCCTCGAATTGCGGGACGACGAGGAAGTCCTGCGGCGCGAGCTTCGCGCGCTGCTCGAGCGTGCCCGAGCGGGTCAAGAGGTTCGTGAGCTGCTCCGTGACATCGAGCACCGAGCGCAGAGTCTCCAGCCGCAAGAGATCCGAGGAAATGTCGACGGCGATGACGACCTCGGCGCCCATTTCGCGTGCGACGTCGACGGGGAGGTTCATGGCGATGCCGCCGTCGACGAGTAGCCGTCCGTCGATGTCGATGGGCGACAGGACCGCCGGGATCGACATGCTCGCCCGGATCGAGCGCGCGAGGCTGCCCGAGCCGAGAACCACGGCCTCGCCCGTCGCGATGTCGCCGGCCACGGCACGGAACGGAATCGCGAGGTCGTCGAAGTCTTGCACTTGCGACGCGCGCAACGTCTCGCGCGAGATGATGAGGTCGATGACCTGCCCTTGCACGAGCCCGCGCGGCAGCTCGAACTCGCCATTGTTGAGACCGGGCTTTTGATCGACCAAGAAGAGATCGTCGTCGCGCTTGCGCCGGAACGACCTCAGGCGTCGCGGCGTGGAATTGAGGAATGCGGTCTCCCACTCGAGGCTCGCGACGAGGTCCTCGAGATCCGTAACCGACATGCCCGAGACGTAGAAGCCCCCGACGACGGCGCCGATGCTCGTGCCCGCGACGTGGTCGACCGGGACGCGCAGCTCCTCGAGCGCCTTGAGCACGCCGATGTGCGCGCCGCCGCGCGCACCGCCGCCCGACAGCACGAGCCCGACCGACGGTCGGGCGGCGCCGTCCGCGT
>DATFFV010000392.1:0-11829 GCA_035249885.1 Gammaproteobacteria bacterium
CATGGCGCCTCCGCCTAAGGCGAAGGCGAGCACGATGACCAACGCATTTTTCATGACATCCGTCCGGGTTCCCTAGGGATCGTGAGCTCCGCTTCCGTGGAGAGCTTCGGGAGGTAGCGCCGAAGTGCGCGTGCGGGTCAAAAGTATGCCACCCGCGGCCGTGCGCCATCGGAAGACGTTCTGACGTTTTGTCTCATTTTTTCTAAAGGTTGTAGGAGTTGCCGCGCTCGCAGCCGGCGGAGCACGACGCTACCATTAGCGCATGGCCACGACCGTTCACGTGAAGCCGCCGAACGACGCCGTCGTGTCGATCACCGCGCACGTCCCCGAGGACGCGATGAGCGCGGGATTGCTCGGCACGGAGCGCGTCGGTCACGGCGTGCGGATTCGTCCGGACGGCTTGATCGCGACGATCGGCTACGTCGTCCATGAAGCAGAGAACCTCTGGATCGGCACGCGGGAGACCGTCGTGCCGGGATTCGTCATGGGGTACGACTTCGACAGCGGGCTCGCGCTCGTCAAGCCGTCGTTGCCACTGCACGGACCCACCATGAGGCTCGGCCGCGCCGACGCGCTCGCGATCGGCGACGCGGTCACCATCGTGAGCAGCGGCGGCAAGGACCCCGTCATCGAGGCGCGCGTGGTCGCGAAGCAGGAGTTCGCCGGCCGCTGGGAGTACGTGCTCGACGAAGCCGTATTCACCTCGCCACCGCACGACAGCTGGTCGGGCGCGGCGCTCATCGATCGCGACGGGCGGCTCTGCGGGTTGGGCTCGCTCGTGATTCAGGGCTTCGAGGCCAACGGCGGCTCGGCGACCGTCAACATGTTCGTGCCGATCGAGCTGCTCGAGCCCATCATCGACGAAATCTGTGAGCACGGCCGACGCTCGGCGCCGCCGCGGCCGTGGCTCGGCATGCTCGTGCACGACGATCACAACGACCTCACGGTCGTCGGCGTCTACCGCAACTGTCCCGCGGACAAGGCGGGCCTGCGTCCCGGCGACATTATCGTCGGCATCGACGACGAGCCTGTCGAAGGACTCGCCAACATGTTCCGGCGCGTCTGGAGTCTCGGCAGCGCGGGAGTCGACGTGCCGCTCAACGTGGTGCGCAACACCGAGAAGGTGCAGCTCAAAGTGCGCTCCGGCGATCGCGCCGGCTTTCAGCGCAAGGGCACGCTGCAGTAAGGCCCGTCGCGCTACTCCTGTCGGCGCCGATACGGGCGGTGGCATCCGCCACAGCCCCCGCTCACGGCTTGCACCATGCCCTTCGAGGCCTCGAAACCGTTCGCCGCAGCGGCGTCGGCGAGCGCCTGCGCAGCGCTTTGCAAGTCGGCCGCTTTCTGCTGGAAGTCCGCCATGTTGGTCCAGACGTCCGGCAACGCGGCGCTGCCCTCCACGGCGCTGTTCGGAATGAAGCCTTCGGGAATCATGCCCGCGAGCGTGGCGATGTCGCGCGCATGCTTCACGGCCGTGGCCTCATCGACGGGGATCTCGCCCTGCTCCATGCCGCGCACTTGGGCCACCTTGTACGCGATCGTGTTCATGAGCGACGTGCGATATTGGAAGGCGGCGAACTCGGGCGTGTCGGGGGGGGCCTCCGCGGTCGTGCCGCCGCACGAAGCGGCGAGGAACGCAATGACGGAAACGCCGAGCAACGTGGCGACAATCTTCTTCATGGGTTGGATCCTCGGTGGTTTGCGGCGCGGAACCCTTGGGGCAGCATAAACAAATCGCGCGCGCGGTCGCAAGTCGCGGCGCGTGCGCCGATCGAATCAGGTGCGCTTCTTCGCCGGCTTGAGCGCCTCATCGACGACGAAAAGATCGGTGAGCAACGCGCGCAGGTGAATCGACGCGTTGAGATTGTCGACGAGCTGCGAGCTGATGTCTTCGCGCGCGAGCGCGAGACGAATCGCCGCGAGCGCGATGAGCGCGTCGGCCTCGACGGCCGCGAAGAACGCACTGCTCGATGACAGTAGCTTGGGATCGAGCGCACGCGCGCGCGCGGCGATCACAGGCGCGAGCCCGTCTAGCGCCGCCGCCATCTTGTCGAGATACTCGCGCACGTTGCGGCCCGCGGCCGCACCTTTGTCCGTCTCGCGCCCTTGCGCGGCGTACGCGAGCATGAACTCGTAGCCGGTCTCGATGGCCTCGATGCGTTGCTCGAGATCGTCAGTCGTCGTCATCGGTCCACCTGCCAACGCTTGGGGTCATGGTGCTCGGCGAATTCTTGGCGCGTGATCCAGCCGCGGATCATAGCGCGTGTAAACTTGAGCTTCTCGGGACGCAACGCGAAGTAGACGTGCATCATCACCATCGTGATCAGCAGGAGCGCTGCGAGCCCGTGCAGCACGTACACGACAGCCCACGTCGCGTCACTAAGCACATACGGATTGCGCTGCCACCACGGCGTGTCGATGCGTAGCAGCAGGAAGCCGCCCGTGACGAGCGTCGTCAACACCACGACCGCGAACGCATGGTGGATGAGCTTCTGCGCTACGGAGTACTTGCCGGGCCGGCGCGTAGGTAACGCGCGGCGCAGCGTCGCGCCGGCGATATCGACCGCGTCGGCCAAGTCTGCGCGCCCGATCCACATCGAGCTCCAAGTGCCGCGCACGAGCACTCTGACGATGTGAAACAGCACGGCCACGGCGAGCACGACGCCCGTCATCCAATGCACGGCGACCCACGCGAACTCCACGCCGACGATAGGCAGGAACGCGGTGCCGAGCAAGATCAGAACGCACGCGGCGGTGATCCAGTGCAACAAGCGGTCGGCCAGCGTGTGCCGGACGATGCGGTCGGCAGTCGAGCCGCCGGTATTGGCGCGTGAGGGCGTCGTCACGGTCGGACTATCGTTGCTTCGGTGTGAACAGCAGCCGGTATGCGGCGTGAGCCACGATCAACACGCAACCGAGGCCGACGAACACCCACAAGAGGTCCCACGACATGCCTTGCAGCACTTCGCGGCCGTAGACGTCGCGACTGACTCGGAACAGCTCCACTCGCCCCTCGTTCGGCGCTTAGCGTACGCCGTCACGTGGCTCTTACGCGTCGCCCTATGCGTCTCGAATGGCGCGCGTGACGAGGTTTTGCAGCAGCGGGATCTTGAAGTGGTTGAAGTTCAAGGGCGTGGCGCCCCGCACCGCGCTCTGGCCGGCCAGCGACGCCGTCGCCGCCGTCTTGGCCTGGCCTCGCACGACCTCCTCCACCACCGTGAGCCGCCGCGGCACGCACTGCACGGCTCCGGCCACGATCCGAATCGCGTCCACGGTCTCGGAGCCCGCAGCGCCACTGACCTTCATCGCCGCGGCAATGTTTACGAGCGGAAAGTCCCAGGTGTTGCGGTCGGCGACCTTCTCGAAATAGAACCGCGCCCCGCTCCACTCGGCGGGTAGCCGAATCGCCGTGAGCACCTCGCCCGCCTCGAGCACGGTCATGCGCTCGATGTCGATGTTCGGGCCGATGAAAAACTCTTCGGCTTTGACCTCGCGCTGGCCGCCTGGCCCGACGATGACCATCGTCGCATCCAGCGCGACGAGAGCCGGGGCTGTGTCCGAGGGGCTCACGGCCACACAGCGATCCGCGCCCCAGAGACAGTGCTCACGATTCTGGCCTTCGGGCGTATCGGCGTAACACGTGTTGCCACCGGCTCGATAGCAATCGACGCCGTAACGGTAGTACCAGCAACGGGCGTCCTGGCAGACGTTGCCGCCGATCGTTCCGGAGTTGCGGATCTGCGGGCTCGCAACGCGACGCGCAGCGTCGGCGAGAAGCTTGTAGCGGCCTTGGACCACGCTGCTCTGCTCGACTTCCGTGAGCGACGTCAGCGCGCCGATCTCGACGCCGCCGTCGGCGCTCTCGCGAATGCCTTTGAGCGCGGCAATGCCGCCCAAGTCCACGACGTACTTCGGCCGCTTCACCCGGTCCTTGAACCAGTCGAAGCTGTCGTTGCCGCCGGCGAGCGCCCAGCCTTCCGCCCCGAAGCGCCCCAAGAGGTCCACCGCCCCATCCACCGTGTCCGGCTGGTAGAGCTCGAATGCGCTCATCATGTCTCTGGACATCGCCAAAGCTCCTTAAAGTTAGTGGGCTTAAGCCTCAGGCCTGGCTCACGCGCTCGCCCGTGGCCGCGCGCATCACCGCGTTCAAGTAGTGGTCATAGGCGCCGCAGCGGCAGAGGTTGCCCGACAACGCGTGTCGTACCTCGTCGCGCGTCGGCGTCGGATTCGCCTCGAGCAGCGCCACGGCGGACATGATCTGCCCCGGCGTGCAGAAGCCGCACTGCGGACCGAGCTCGTCGATCATGGCCTGCTGGACCTTGTGCAGCTCGCCGTTCGGGCCTTCGAGGCCTTCGATGGTCATGATCGGACGGCCGCGCACGGCGTGCGTCAGCGTCGAGCACGAATAGTTGGCCACGCCGTCGATGAGCACGGTGCAGGCGCCGCACTCGCCGCGATCGCAGCCGAGCTTCGTGCCCGTGAGCCCGAGCTTGTACCGCAGCGTCATCGCGAGCGTCTCGTTCGGGAGCACGTCGACGGGCCGCGTCTGGCCGTTGACGTTGAGCGTCAGCAGGCGCTCGACGCCGCTCGCCGAGCCCGACCCGCCCGAGCAGCCGCCGAGCGTGACGAGGTAGCCCGCACCCGTGGCGGCGGCGCCCGAGAAGATCACACCTTTGATGAACTGGCGCCGGGAAGTGGCCTTGGAAACGAACTGATCGAAGCGCGGTTCCGGATAACCGCGGCCGTTGGTGTTATCAGCCATGAGGCAGTCTCCCCTCCGAAGCGCCGAAGACGCGGGAAATCCCGTTGATGCTAGGTGAAAAGCCAGCCCCGCTCAACAGGGTGAAAGTAAGCGACACGCGACGGTGATTCGTGCTCATGCCGTGTTGACCTGCAAGGGTTTGTGCGACTGAGCGCGGCCGCTCGCCGCGTTGACGATCATGTCGGGCACGATGGGCGTGCGGTTGAAATAGTGCCCGCCGAGCGCGTCCGAGATGGCGCACAGCAGCGCGGCCGCCGCGCAGCCTTGCACCGGTTCACCGATGCCCTTGGCGCCGACGGGGTTCTGCGGGTCGGCGATGTCGACCCAGGCCGTCTGCATCTCGGCCGGCACGTCGAGGTACGACGGCGGCTTCGACTGCATCAAGCCGATGTTGCCCGGCAGCCCGTTCTGGGGGTCGTAGATGTGCCGCTCGGTCGCCGCGAGCCCGAAGCCCATGACGGCGCCGCTCTTGATCTGATGCGACAGCCCCTGCGGGTGCAGCACCGTGCCGCAATCCGCGACGCCCACGTAATCGACGATGTCGAACTTGCCGGTCTCGGTGTCGAGCTCGATCTCGATGAAGCCCGCGGCCAGCGCCGGCACCGTCCCCGTCCGGGGCAGGTTGTCCTTCGCGACGCCCACGAGGCCCGTGCCGGCCACCCCGGCCGCCGACGCCTTCGTCATCGCGTTCAAGTCCGCCGCCACCTCGTGGCCGTCGAACTTGCCGCCGAGGTCGATGGCGCGCTGCGCGGCCTGCGCGTACGTGAGGCCCTTGGCCGGATCGGTCTTCAAGAACACGCGCTCGCCGCCGATGTCGTAGTCGGCCGGCGCGCCGCCGAGGTCCATCGCGGCGATCTCCTTGAGCTTCTCGACGGCATCCATCGCGGCCACGTAATTCGTGCGTGTCATCGTGAACGACGTGTTGCTGCCGAACTGGCTCAGATTCCACGGCAGGTGATTGCGGCTGTCGCCGCGCACGACGATGCAGTTGTCCCAGTTGGCCTTGAGCACCTCGGCCGCGACGCGCGACGTCGCCGTGTGCGAGTAGGTGCCGAGATTGCCGACGCCCGTATGGATGTGGATCTTGCCGTCGGGAGTGATGCGCACGAGGCCGTCGAAGCCGTTGGCGCCCGCGGAGTGATAAGCCGTGCCGACGCCGAGGCCGCGCACTTTCGAGCCGCTGCGCTCGCGAGCGCGGGCCTGGCGAGCGGTCCAGCCAAAGAGCTCGGCGCCGCGGTCGAGCGCATCCTTTAGATACGCGCTCGTGACCGTGCCCTGCATCGAGCCGATCTTGGCCGCGTTGTCGGGGGCATTGACGCGCCGGATCGCGACCCGGTCCAAGCCGAGCTCAGCTGCGGCTTTGTCGACGAGCGGCTCGAATGCCGCCGCAATCTGGTTCTGCCCGGGCCCGCGCTGCGGGCCGCGCGGCGGGGTGTTCGTCTGCACGGGCACGCCGCGGAAGCGCATGGCCTGGGGCTGGTAGACGAGCGATACCGCTTCGGCCGCCGATTGCCAGTCGTTGAAGCCCTGATTCGGCCCGTTCTCCTGCACTATATAAAGGTCAACCGCCGTGACCCGCCCATCGGCCCGGAAGCCGATCTTGGCGCGCCCTTGGAACCCCGGCCGCGCGGAGCCCATGAAGTACTCCTCGTGGCGCGCGACGCGCATCATGACGGGCCGATTGATCTTCTTGGACAGGTGCGCGGGGATCGCCATGAGCGGATACCCGCCGCCCTTCGAGCCGAACCCGCCGCCGCAGAACTCCGAGACGTAGACCAGGTTCTCGACCTCGACGCCTACCAGGCGCGCGATGCCGGGCACCGGGAAGGTTTGGCCCTGCGTCGAGCCGTACAGGAAGCATTTGCCGTTCTGCCAATACGCAAGCGCGCTGCGCGGCTCCATCGAGTGATGCGCGAGGCCGGCGGTGACGAAGGTCTCGTCGAGCACGACTTTCGCGGCAGCGAACCCCGCGTCAACGTCGCCGTACGACCACTCGGCGAGCGGCGCACCCATCGGCAGCTGGGACTCGGTGACGGCCGCGAAGTCCTGGGCGGTCCACTTGAGATCCCTGAGCGTGCCGGTGCTCGCGACGTTACCCGCCATGAGCGCGTTCGGACCGCCGGGGAATAAGCTCTGGAGCGGATCGACGGTGAACGGCAGCTCCTCGTAGGTCACTTTGATCTGCTCGAGCGCGTCGCTCGCGAGCTCCTCGGTGTCCGCCGCGACCGCGAGAATCGGCTGGCCGACGAACACGGGCTCGTTCGTGAGGATGGTCTCTTGCGGAGCGGGGAAGGCCGGCACTTCCTCGGCTGTGAGCACGCCGTGCACGCCGGGCATCGCGAGCGCCGCGCTCGCGTCGATGTTCGTGACGCGCGCGTGCGGCATCGGGCTCGTGAGCACCTTCGCGAACACCATGCCGTCGACGCGGAAGTCTTCCGAGTACTTGGCCCTACCCGTCACCTTGGCCTGGACGTCGGGAGGCGTGAAGTTCTTGCCGAGCAAGTCGAAGGCCATGGCATTCCCCCTTGGATGAGTCAGCGGATTCCGGACCCGCCCGGCATGATACTCCCAGGGCGGCGCGGAGGCGGAGTGGCCGCGGAGCGACGGTCACAAGCTCGCGACTCCATTGAGGTTTTCGCTACTCAGGGCACTCGGGAGAAAATAGCCGGGGCGCAAGGAGCGATGCCATGGATACGGCCACCTGGGAGCTATTGAGCTACATCGTCACGACGATCGGCTTGCCCGCCGCCATCGTCGTGTTCCTCTACGAGCAGAAGAAAGAGCGCGACAACGAGGACGAGGAGGTCTACCAGCTCCTCTCGGACAACTACCAGGATTTCCTCAAGATCGCGCTCGACCACCCGGACCTGCACCTGTTCGCGGCCGACCAGACGCCCGCGCTCAGCGAGGAGCAGCGCGAGCAAATGCTCATCATCTTCAGCATGCTGATGTCGCTGTTCGAGCGCGCCTACCTGCTCATGTACTCGCCGAAGATGTCGGCGCAGGAGAGGCGGCGTTGGCTGTCCTGGGAGGACTACATGCGCGAGTGGTGCAGGCGCGAAGACTTCCGGGCCTTGCTGCCGGCCTTGCTCGAAGGCGAGGACCCCGAGTTCGTGGCCTATATTCGCCAGTTGGCGGCGAGGCCGGGCCGCTGAGCGCGCGAGGCCTTCAGCGAGGCTTGTCCAGCGGCGACGGCACGGCGGGCCGCGCTTGGGCCGCCGTGGACCCCTCGTAACCCACCTCGTCGTCGCCCCGCGTCGACTCCCACAAACCCGGGCGCTCCATGATTATGGTGTCGCTGATCGTCAGGTCTTTTTCGAGATTCGGCGCGTCCACGTGGTACCCCCCACACTCGCCCGTTGGTCTCCTGTGCTACACGGCCCCTCCGCGGCGGCGTGCCCCAGATTTGACAGATTCCGCGAGAGTTTCGACGGCGCTATTGGGTAGGCGCGGCCTGCTCGCGCACGCGGCCCGCACGCAGCGCGTTCGGCAGCGCGAGATTGCCCTCGTGACAGGCGTACTCGAACATCAAATAGCCCGGGTCGCGGTTGAGCGGCAGCGCGACGGTCCACGGCGCCTCGTACACCTTGGGATCGGTGATCGTCACCGAATACTCGATGACGTCCTCGCTGACGCGCGTGAAGCGCTCGACGATCGAGAGCTCCTCGCTGTGCGGGATGCCGCGTATGCGCCCCGTTGCGGCGCTCGTCGCGATCGAGCCCTTATCGTTGAAGTTCGTGGTCTCGACGACGAGCGTGTCGCCCTCGAACCGCCCGCGCGGATCCCCGTTCCACAAGCGAATACCGGCGCCGACGTGCGGCCGACCGTCGAGCGGGATGATGCGCGTGTCGTGGATCATTTCGTAGGCGATGACCACGTAGCCCGGGATCTGAATGATCTCGTAGCCGTTGTTGTAGCCCGCCGGGAACATGCCGCCCGGCACGCCGCGCGTGATGCAGCGCACCCACGGCGTCTCGTGCTGCGGCGCGTCCTCGAGGTGTGCCAAGTCGTAGTCGCGCTTGTCCTCGGCCCACTTCCGCACGGGCACGCGGCCGCTCGGCGGATCGACGACCATCGAGCGGCGCTTCGGGCTCATCGGGCTGTCGTGATCGGCCCAATGTGCGGGCGGATTCACGCCCGGGATCGTGCCGAGCGGCCCCGTGGTGTCCGACTCGAACGGCGTGCTGTCGAAGTTGACCCACGTGCCTTGCAGGTCCGGCTGCCCATCGGGCGTGACGCGCTGCGCCCAAGACGCGCTCGCCGAGTGCGTCGCGGGCTCGGGGGCTTGGCCGTGCGCCGGCGCGGCGAGCAGCAGCATTGCGGCGGCGGCAACGGCGGAACGACACTCGTTCATGGCGAGCCCTCCCCTCGAGCGCCTCCATCCTACTGCTTTTCGGCGCGGTCGCGTATCGTTCGCGGGACGTCGCTAGCGCTGAAATTTAGAGGGGATCACGCGATGAACGACGACGATCACGACGGCCGGCCGATCAAGCTCAGGCGCCGCGAGTTCCTGTCCAGGGCGGCACTGCCCGTCGCCGCGGCGCTCGCGCCCGCGGCGCTGCTGGCTCAACCGGATCGGGCTCCGGCGCGCAGCGAGGGCCCCATCCGCGTCGGCATCATCGGCGCGGGCGGCATCGTGAGCTCGACGCACGTGCCGGGGCTCAAGCGGCAACCGCAAGTCGAGCTCGTGTCGGTCGCGAACCGCTCGCTCGAGTCGAGCCAACGCGCCGCGACCGAGCTCGGCATTGCACGGGCCCACGCCGACTGGGAAGAGCTGCTCGACGCAGGCGGCCTCGACGCCGTGCTCATCGGCACGTGGCCCTACATGCACCGCACGATCACGCTGGCCGCGCTCGAGCGCGGCTTGCACGTGCTCTGCCAGGCGCGCATGGCAAACGACGCGGCCGAAGCGCGCGACATGCTCGCGGCCTCGCGCCGCCATCCCGAGCTCGTTTGCCAGCTCGTGCCGAGCTCGGGCACCTACCGCATCGATCGCGCGCTGCAGCGCCTGCTCGGCGAGAAGTACGTGGGCGACGTGTTGTCGGTCGACGTCGCGATGCTGCAACGCGGCTTCGCCGCGTTCGATGGCGAGCTCGACTGGCGCCACGATCCCGAGCTCAGCGGCATCAACACACTGAACGTCGGCGGCACGTACGAGTCCGTGATGCGCTGGCTCGGCGCGGGCAATCGCGTGAGTGCGATGACGCGCGTTCACGTGCCGCAGCGCCGCGATGGCGAGGGGCGGCTACGTGCCGCAACGATCCCCGATCACGTCGAGGTGCTCTACGAGCTGGCCAACGGCGCGCCCGTCCACATGAAGTTCAGCGAGACCACGGGGCTTTCGCGGGGCAACGAGATCTGGATCTACGGCAGCGAAGGCACGCTTCACGTCGACGGCGCTCAGCGCATATTCGTCGGCCGGCGCGGCGACCGCGAGCTCGCCGAGCTGCCGAACCCGCGTGAGCAGCAGGCGTTCCATCGCGTCGAGGAAGAGTTCGTCAACGCGATTCGCGGCCGCGAGCCCGTGACGATGAACACATTCGAGATCGGTGTGCGGTACATGGAGTGGACCGAAGCCGTGCACCGCAGCGCGGCGTCGGGTGCGGCCGTGAGCTTGCCGCTCGCGATCTGAGGCTCGTCGACGCGAGGTCGGATGACAAGGAGTGACCAGCGGCGGCCGGGCGAGGTCGTGGTGCTGCGCTACATCACGACCGACGGGCGCATCGAAATGTGTTGGCCCTGTCGAGTCGTCGCGGACCGCAAGGACCTCGTTGCACTGTTCATTGCCGCAGGCAGCCCCTACAAGGCGGGACCCAAGAAGTCCGCCGCCGAAAAACGCCGCCAACCGCGTGCGGCTCTGCCGCCCGATGAATACATTTGGCGCAACGACACGCTGCGCCTCATGCTCCCGGGCCGCTCGCACTCGGTCTCATTGTTCTGGGGGCTCGATGCCGGCCGGCGAAGACTGCTCAAGTACTTCGTGAACCTGGAAGAGCCGTTCCGGCGCACGGCCGTCGGCTTCGACACGATCGATCACACGCTCGACGTCGAGGTCACTCCGGAGCTCGGCTGCCGTTGGCGCGACGAGCAGGAGCTCGCTCACCACGTCGCCGAGGGTTTCTATACGCCCGAGCTCGCGACCGCCGTGCGCGCCGAGGGCGAGCGAGTCATCGCCGCCATCGAGCGGCGCGAGCACGAGTGTCTCGAGGGCTGGGCGGAGTGGGCCCCGCCGCCCGATTGGCGAGTGCCGGGCTTCGTTGTTGGTTGGAGCACGGCGCCACCCACATTCTGGGATCGAAGGTCCTGGGCCTACGGCACCCAGCGCTCGTGAGCCGTCCGTCGGCCCGCGCTCCCGTTGGTGACACCGCGGTATCAGGAAATCCCTGGGCGGTCGCTGGGCGACTCCCCACTCCCCTCGCCCGCCGAGTCACTTGCGGGCGCGCTTGGTTCTTCCCGTCGCCTTCGAAAGAAGATCCTTCTTCAGACGCTCGGGCAACTCGTCCCAATGCAGGTCCATCAGGGCGCCTTGGAGCGAGTAGAGGTAGTAGCAAACCGGAACCGTCTGATACGGATAGTTCGCGCAGATGCGGTGGTACGCGTTAACCGGGCCGACCTTCTTCAGATCGGCTCGAGTGTGAACGCCGATCTCGTGCAATCGGCGCTCGATCGTCGGGCCGATGTTTCGAAGCACCGAAAGATCCTTAGTCACCGGCTACCCCGCATCTCGCGCGTCGCGGCTGGCGGAGGCGCCTGCCCCGACTCGTCCAGCCAATGAATACCCGCTCCTTCCTGACATGCTGTGTCACGTTGGCCGATGTTTCAGCGCCGTTCAGCCCGACGCGAGGTACGGGAAGCCGCCGTCCTTGACGTAGACGACGCAGCCTTCGTCGCTCGACGGCGAGTGCGAGGAGCCCGGCGGCAGGCGTAGCCAAGAGTGGCGCGCGAAGCGGCCATCCTCGTCGGCGAACACGCCCGAGACGACGAACAGCTCGGCGCCGTTCGGATACTCGACGCGGCCGAGCCGCGCGTCCGCGGCCCAGCGCTCGAGCCGCATCGTGTCGGTGAATCCC
>DATFFV010000393.1:0-4649 GCA_035249885.1 Gammaproteobacteria bacterium
CCCCGGCCAGGTCGCCGTTGGGGTCGCCGGTCCGGGTCTGGCGCCGCGCGAGGTCCTCGATGCGCAGCCGCGCCCAGAGGCTGCGCAACGCGGGCTGCTGCGAGTCGTGCGCGGCGCCGACGTCGATCGCGACAAATTCGGCCCCGAGCCGGCCCCGAACCGCGACGTCGCGGGCCTCGCCCCGGAACTTGCCGGTCACGATCACGGGCCGGCCTCGGAACAGGTCCGGCAGCCGCGACGGATACACGTCCGTCGCGGCGAAGCCGTTCCAATCGACCGTCACGTTCGTGAGCGCGGGCCGGCTGATGCGCTCGAAGTAGTACTCCATGATGTCGCCCGCCGAATCGCTCAAGCCGAGATACGCGGCCGCGCCACGGCCCTCGGTCGCGAGCCCGTCGAGCAAATAGCGATTGACGGAGTTGCCGACGCCGAAGCTGAAGATGCGCGCATCGCCTATCGTGCGTTGCACTTGGCCCAATATCTCCACCTCGTTGCCGATGTAGCCGTCCGTGAGGAACGTCACGAAGCGTTGGCGCTCGGGGTCGCGAGCGAAATCGAGCGCGGCGCGAATGCCGCTCAGCATCTCCGTGCCGCCTTCGCCGCCGAGCGCGGCGAGATACCCGCGCGCCCGCGCGATGTTGTCGCCCGTCGCGGGCACGGGAGAGGCGGCGAACTGCCTCACGCTCGTCGAGAAATTCATGATCTGAAACTTGTCGGACCGCTCGAGGCGGTCGAGCGCGGCGTTGACCGCCGCTCGCGCCTGCTCGAGCGGTCGTCCCGACATCGAGCCCGACGTGTCGATGACGAACACCATCTCGACGGGCTGGCGACGCAACGCCGTCGGCGCGGCCGGCGGATACACGAACAACGTGAAATATCCCTGGCGCGTCTCCGGGTCCACGTAGGTCAGCAGGTTGGATTTCACGGTCTCGCCCGCGACGCGGAACTTGAGGACGAAGTCGCGATTCGGCATCACGTTGCCGGCCGCGAGCTGCACGTGCGCGCGCGCCTCGCCGTCGCGTTGCGTCGCGACGTCGTGGCTCGCCGTGAGCTCCTCGATCGCGACACCCGCGTCGATGTCCACGCTTAGCCGTAAGTCATGCGCGGAGCGCTCTCGCGGCCGCAGATAACGCACGGCCGTGCCGGCCGGCGGCGCGCTAACATCCGTGCGCGGCAACGCCGCGACGGGATCGCTCGAGCCGACCGGGTTGTAGCGCGGCCCGACGACGGTCGGGAACACGAACGAATACCACCCGTCCTCGTACGCGAGCGTGTGGAAATAGCGGATGTTGACGTCGATGCGCTTGCCGGGCTCGATGTTCGCGACCTTCTGCTCGAAGATGTTCGGACGGTGCTGCACGAGCAGGCTCGCGCGATACCCCTGCGCGCGAGCGTCCTCGTAGATGCGCTGCGCCTCCTCCTTCTCGCGCAGGATGCCGCGGATCCGGCGCTCGCCGATCGTCATCACGAACTCGTTGACGGCGGCCTTCTCGGGCAACGGGAACAGATAAACCGCTTCGATCTTCTCGTCGTAGGGGTTCTCGAACTGCTGCGTCACGTCGACCGCGGAAACGTAGCCGTTGACGACGGCACGCACGGCCGTGTGGCGCAGCGGCAGCGGCACCTCGGTCGGCTGCGCCTGACCGCCACGCGGCACGACGAGCGCGACCATCGTTCCCGAGCCCGGCTCGTCGTCGTCCTCGGTTGCGGTCGCAGCGCTGCGCGTTGCAATGACCCAGAGCTCCTCGCCGGGCTGCACCTGCGACAGCAATCCCGAGCCCAAAGGTTGCGCATAGTCGAGCGGTTCCGCGGCCACGGAGCTCAACTCGCGGACGCGGAGATTCCCCTGGACTGCCGCGATCGATTGTTGCGACTGGAAGCCTTCGATGCGTCGCGAACCGGTGACAACCACCTCCTCGACTCTTGACACTGAGCCCGCGCTCGACGGCGCGGGCGGTGTGATGGTCGGGGACGGCGGTGGGGTCGCTCGTGACGGCGCCGAGATTTCCTCGTCGACGATCGACCCCCTGGAGCAGGCCACGCCCAGCACCGCGCCGAGAAGGAAGGCCGCAACGCGTTTGCAAATTCTGAAGTCCGTTCGGTCGACCATCGTCATCTCCCCGCTTGCGTTTCGAAACTGAGCTCCGCGTCGATCGGTCGCCCGTCCGTGGCGCCGACGGCGACGAGGCGAAGCTCGTAATCCGGTGTCGCCGTGCCCGTGGTGCGCACGTGCACGCGCGCGACCCGCACTCTGCCGCGCGGCAACTCCGCGGCCTCGCTCAAACTGAAGCTCGCGAGCACGAGCCGCTCCGTGACGCCGCGCTCGAGCACTACGCGATCGAAATACGGCGGATCCCGAAACGTGGGATCGTCGCCGCGCTCGATGCCGACGACCTGCATGGCGCCGCGCCGTTCGCGAAGCTCGACTTGCCACGCGGCGACGGGCTCCGCGCTCGCGACGAACACGTCGACGGTGGCGAACTGCCCGACCTCGGGTTGCGCCGCCGCGAGCGACAGCGCCGCGAGCGCGAAGAGCGCGGCGACCGATTTCGCGAACGAACGGCAGTGCGTGATCACGGCACTCTCCGCGGCGTATCGAGGGCGACGACTCGATACCCGAGCTCTTCGATACGCGCCGCGGCTACGCCGCTCGCGTCGTCGCGCGCAGCGCGCGCGAGCGCGAAGGCGTCGAGGATGTCGACGCGCCCGGAACCGTCGACGTCGTCTGCGAGCGCCACGGGCTCGGGACCGAACGACCGGACGACGAGCACCGCGAGCAGCACTGCCGCAGCGGCACCGAGCGGCATGGCGAAACGCCGGCGGTACCGGGCCGCCGCGACCGGCCGTTGCGCAAAATAGGCGCGCGCGGCGTCGAGAACCGCGCGGTCGGTGCGCGGATCGACGATCGGCTGCGCACGATCGCTCGCCTTGAGCCGGCTCACGAGCGCCTGCGGCAGTGTTTCGAGCTCCTGATCACGATCGTCCATGTGCACTCCTACTGAGTTGAGCGCCGCAGCCGGGCAAAAGGTTCACGGGCCCAGTAAGTCCTTGATTCGACTGTCGCCACGAAGCTCTTTGATGGCCAGATGTAGCCGCGATTTGACCGTGCCGAGCGGCACGTCGAGCGCGAGGGCGATCTCCGCGAGGGACAGATCGTCGACGAACCGCAAGGTCACGACCTCGCGGCGTTCCGGGGAGAGCGCCGCCAACGCGGCATCGATCGGCTGCGCCTCGGCGGCGGGCTCCGCCGGCAGCTCGGCGAGCACCTCATCGCCGCCAACGACGTAGCGGCGCGCCTTGCGCACGGCGTCGATCGCAGAGCTCTTGGCCACGGGATAGAGCAACGTCGACAGCCGCGCGGTCAGCGTGAGCCCCTCGCCTACGGGCGGGAACTTGCGCAGCAAATACGCAAACGTCTCTTGGAGCGCGTCGAGCGCGATTTCGCGGTCGCGAGTGAAGCGCCGGGCCACGCGCAGCACGAAGTCGCGATGGCGCCGGTAGAGCGTTTCGAAAGCGCGCGCCGCCTCGTGCGCGTCACCGACGTTGCAGATCGCGACGAGCTCCTCGTCGCTGCGGCGATCGGTCGGGCCCATGCGGCGATCATAGCGCCGCGGCGTAACGCGGTTTTACAACACCGCGAGCGTTCGCTCGACGACCCAGAACGCCGCCATGGAACCGACGCCGTAAGCCACGGCCGGCCGCCACACGACGGGCACGCGCACTGCGCTCCACCGCACGATGGCCGCGAACCCGAACACGGCCGCGATGAACAGCAACTGGCCTAGCTCGACGCCGACGTTGAAGAACAAGAGCGCGAGCGGCACGGCGTCCTGCGGGATCCCGATCTCGCTCAAGGCGCCCGCAAAGCCGAAGCCATGCAACAACCCGAACGCGAACGCCACGACCCACGGAAAGCGCGTCGTCAGGTTCGCGCCGACATCCGGGCCCGTGGCAACGGAGCGTCGCGCGAGCTCCGCTGCCAAGAACAGGATGCTCAGCGCGATGACGGCTTCGACGGGTGCGGACGGCACGTGCACGAAGCCGAGCGTCGCAGCGCCGAGCGTGATGCTGTGCGCGACGGTGAACGCCGTGACCGTCGCGACGAGGCGGCCGACCCCTCGCACGAGCAACAACAACGCGAGCACGAACAAGAGATGATCGATGCCGAGCAGGATGTGCTCGACCCCGAGGCCAAGATAGGTGCGCACGACCTCGAGCGCGCTCGGCCGCAACGGGATCGTCACGGCAGCCGCCTCGGGCGTCAGGCGCTGGTTCGATGCCGAGCCGTCGAGGTACGCAACGCGCAACAGCACGTCGGTCTGCGTCTGCGGGAGTCCGCTGACCGTGAACGTCTTGCCGGCGAGCCCGCCCGGGCAGTCGAGCTCCGCATGCTGGAGGCGCACGTCCTCGACGACGTAGGTTCGAACCGACTCGACGAGCGAGCAACCTTCGGGAACCTGCGGCTCGAGCACGGCCGCAAGGCCGCCCGAGATCGACACCTTCCATTGCACGTCGAAACGGCCGGGCGCGATCTCGGTGAGGCCGAAAAACGCCGGGCTCAAGCGATGCGCGAACGCCGGCACGGTGAAGACGAGCGTAGCGAGCGCCGCGAGCAACGCGAGAGCGCGCCGCCGGCGCATCATGGCGGT
>DATFFV010000394.1:0-2087 GCA_035249885.1 Gammaproteobacteria bacterium
GCTCTTGCCGTTGTAGAAGTAGCCGTCGGTCGCGAACAGGACTTTCGGCGCGATCTGGCCGAAGCGATCGAGCACGGCGTCGACGCCGAAGTCGGGCGAGCACGACGACCACACGCATCCTAAGCTCGTCGCCGCGAGCATCGCGACGACGGCTTCGGGCCGATTGGCGACGAAGCCCGCGACGCGATCGCCGCGTCCAACGCCGAGCGAGCGCAAGGCGGCTGCGACGCTCGCGACTTGGTTGCGCAGCCCGGACCAATCGAGCGCGAGCCGGTCGCCACGCTCGTTGGCGTAGACAATAGCCGTGCCTGCGCGCCGGGGCGCGAGCAGATTCGCCGCGAAATTGAGCGTCGCGCCTTCGAACCAGCGCGCGCCCGGCATGCGGTCCCCGTTGCGCAGCACGGCGGTGTGGTGCGTCGTGTACTCGATCGCGCAAAAATCCGACACCGCTTCCCAGAATTCCGCGGGCGACGCGATGCTCCACGCGTAGAGCGCGGCGTAGTCGTCGCCACGCAGGCGCGCTCGATGAGTCGCGATGAAGCGCCGGAGGTTGCTCGCGGCGCTGCGCTCTGCGGACGGTTGCCAGATCGGGGTGCTCAAAGGGGTGGCGCTTTTGAACCCGATGTTACAATGCGCGGCGCTCCAGCGCTCCCGAGTCCCCAACGCCGTGTCACGCGAAAGCATGGAGTTCGACGTCGTCGTCGTCGGCGCGGGGCCGGCGGGCCTCGCCGCGGCGTGCCGCTTGGGACAGCTCGCGCGCGCCGCGAATCGCGAGCTCGCCATCGGGATCGTCGAGAAGGGCGCAGCCGTCGGGGCGCACATCGTCTCCGGGGCCGTGCTCGATCCGCGCGCGCTCACGGAGCTATTCCCCGACTGGCTTGAACGCGGCGCACCGGTCGCGACGGCCGTGACGGCCGAGCACGTGCACTGGTTGCGCAGCGGGGCGGAGAGCTCACGCGTGCCGCAGTGGCTCGTGCCGCGCGCGCTGCACAATCGCGGCAACTACGTCGTGAGCCTCGGCGATCTTTGCCAGTGGCTCGGCAGTGAGGCCGAGGCGCTCGGCTGCCACGTGCTGCCGGGGTTTGCCGCCACCGACGCGCTGTTCGACGGCGAGCGCGTCGCGGGTGTTGCGACGGGCGACTTAGGTCGGGCGCGCGACGGCACGCGCAAGGCGAATTTTCAGCCGGGCTACGACCTCAAGGCCAAGTACACGGTGTTTGCCGAGGGTTGCCGCGGCAGTCTCGGCAAACACCTCGAAGCCCGCTACGACTTGCGCGCCGGCGTGGATCCGCAGCATTACGGGATCGGCTTCAAGGAGATCTGGCAGATCGATCCCACGAAGCACCGACCCGGCGAGATCCTGCACACGCTCGGCTGGCCGCTCGACGACGCGACCGACGGCGGCGGATTCCTCTATCACGCCGCCGACGCGCGCGTGTATCTCGGGCTCATCGTCGGGCTCGGCTACCGTAACCCGCACCTCGACCCGTTCGCGGAGTTCCAGCGCTGGAAAGAGCACCTCGTCGTGCGCGACGTGCTCGCGGGCGGCAAGCGCATTGCGTACGGCGCACGCGCCGTCAACAAAGGCGGACTGCAGTCGTTGCCGCGGCTCGTCGTGCCCGGCGGCGTGCTCGTCGGCTGCGAAGCCGGGTTCCTGAATCCCGCGAAGATCAAAGGCTCGCACACGGCGATGAAGACCGGCATGCTCGCGGCCGAAGCGATTTTCGCCGCGCTCGCGGCGGAGGAGGGTGCTGGCGACGCGGAGCTCGCGCGCTACCCCGAGCGTGTGCGCGCTTCGTGGGTTTGGGGCGAGCTTATGCGCGGCCGCAACTTCAGCCCCGGCATCGCCAAGCTCGGCACTTTTTTCGGCGGCGCGCTCGCCTTCGTCGAGCAGAACCTGCTCGGCGGCCGCGCGCCGTGGACTCTGCGCAATCGCGTGCCGGACCACGCGCGGCTCGAGCGCGCCGCGGCCGCGCCGCGCGTCGCGTACGCGAAACCCGATAGTATAACGTCGTTCGATCGCGCGAGCTCCGTGTACCTCGCGAGCACGGCGCACGAGGAGAATCAACCGAACCACCTGAGCCTTG
>DATFFV010000395.1:0-12044 GCA_035249885.1 Gammaproteobacteria bacterium
GGGATTACCGATGCGCTGTTGAACACCGGTGGCGCAGGCCTACCGACCCGCACGGAAGTGATCGACTTCATCAACGGCCTCGATGCCGCGGACACCGACAACGATGGAGTGCTCACGGAGCCCCGCTATCAGATGGGCGACCCGCTGCACGCTCAACCCGCGTCCGTCATCTACGGCCCGACCGTGGATGACGCGGTCCTCTACTTCGCGACCAACAACGGCTTCCTGCACGCGATCGATCCGACCACCGGATCGGAGAAGTGGGCATTCGTGCCGGAGGAGTTTCTCGGCAATCAGGTCGACCTCTTTCTCGATAGCTCGACCGTCACGAAGACCTACGGCATCGACGGCAGCCTGCGCGTCCAGATGATCAGAGACAGCGACGGCGTCGTCGAGCCGGCCGATGGAGAAAAGGTGTACTTGTTCTTCGGCGTGCGGCGCGGCGGCGACATCTATTACGGTCTCGATGTGACGAACCCCGACCAACCTCGCGTGCTGTGGCGCCACGACAGCTCGACGTTGCCCGGCATCGGCCAGACCTGGGCCGCACCGACCCCGGCGAGGATCAACATTGCCGGCGCGTCGTATGCGGCCGGGAATACGACTGACCAGCTCGTGCTTGTCATCGGCGGCGGCTACGACACGGACCAAGACAACGCGATCGCGAGCACCGACGGCGTCGGCAATTCGATCTACATCGTCGACTCGGTCAGCGGCAACGTACTGTGGCGCGCGAGCAATGCCGGCGCAACGCAGAACTACTCCGTCAGTGGCGGCAGAAAGGGCACCATGGAGTATTCGATCCCGGGCGACGTCAAAGTCGTCGATTTGAACACCGACGGCTATGCCGATCGAATGTACGCGGCCGATATGGGCGGCCAGGTGTGGCGATTCGACATCCGCAACGGCCAGCCGGCAAGCACCCTGACCACGGGCGGCGTCATCGCGAAGCTCGGCAGCGCCGCGAGCGCTACGCCCACGGTGGCGGATACCCGCAGGTTCTACTACTCACCGGACATTGCGCTCGTCAACACCGCCGAGGCGAAGTTCATGCATGTCGGCATCGGCTCGGGGCACCGGCCTCATCCGAATTCGACGGCCCATCACGATCGCTTCTATGCGTTGCGCGATTACGCCCCGTTCGCGAAGCTGACACAGCTGCAGTACGACTCGCTGACGCCGGCCGTCGACGGCGACCTCCTCGACATTACCGACGACTTGACGCCTACCATACCGCCCGACAGCAAGGGCTGGCGCTTCGAGCTGCGCGACGGCGGCTGGGTCGGTGAGAAGGTGCTGGCCGAGGGGCGAACGTTCAACAATCAGGTGTTCTTCACGACGTTCAAACCAGGGGCGAGCGCGAGCGCGGACCCCTGCGCGCCGTCGCTGGGCACGAATCGCCTGTACGTGATGAGTCTGTTCACGGGGGCGCCGGTCACGAACCTCGACGGGTCGCTCGATGAGACGGTGCTCACACTGGAAGACCGTTACGTCGAATTCGCGGGCTCGATCGCGGCCGACGTCGTGTTCCTGTTCCCGTCGCCGGAGGACCCGGACACTTGCGTCGGCGAGGAGTGCACGCCGCCTCCGGTTGCCTGTGTCGATCTGTTCTGCCTGCCGACGGGCTTCGGCAATGCTCCGATCAGGACGTTCTGGAGTCAGGAGAGCGTAGACTAGGTTCGTGACTTGCTCCCTTGCGACCGCGGGGGAGCGAGTCACATCATCCGGGGAACCGATTCGATGAACGTGGCAACGAGCCACAGGGTAACGAAATGCGATCCCAATTTTCATTGGCAGACGTAGGCCGGCGCAGGATGGGCGGCGTCACGCTGCTCGAGCTCATGATCGTCGTCATGGTCATCGGCGTTCTCGGCATGATCGCCATCCCGAGCTATCGGCAATACATGATGCGTACGCACCGCACCGAGGCCAAAAGCGCCTTGCTTCGGGTGCAAACCAACCAGGAACGCTTCTATCTCGCCAACCGAAGGTACGGAAACGTCGCAGAGCTCCAGGGCGCGAACTTGCTGGCGAACCCCGCCCGGTCGGAACGGGGAACCTACGACATCACCATACCGGCGTGGGATGCGAACGGCTTCACGGCCACGGCGACGCCGCGACCGGGCAACAATCCCGATCAGACGGCCGACGTGGCGTGCACGTCCTTCTCGATCACGGCACAGGGCGTGCGTACGGCGACGGGCACCGACGCTGCTAACTGCTGGTGAGCTAGCGCTTCTTCGTGGCGCGCGCGCGGTCGAGCTCGAGGAGATTATCGAGAATCACGAGCACCGCGCCGATCGTGATCGCCGAGTCGGCGACGTTGAACGCCGGAAAATAGTGCTCCTCGTAGTGCACCCGGATGAAATCGACCACGTAGCCGAGCAGCACGCGGTCGATGACGTTGCCGAGCGCGCCTCCGAGGATCAGCGATAGCCCCGCGGCCAGCAACGCCTGACCCTTGGCGGGAAGGCGGCGCAGCCAGAACAGAATGGCTGCGCTCACGACGACGCCGAGACCGATGAACAGCCAGCGCTGCCAACCCCCGGCGTTGCTCAGGAAACTGAACGCCGCACCTTCGTTGTGCAGACGCATGAGCTCGAGGACCGGCAACAGCACGTGCCGATCCAGCTCGCCGAGCCGTTCGACGACGAGCGCCTTCGTCCACTGATCGAACGCGATCACGGCAACGGCAAGCCACAGCCAGTTGGACGCACCGGCCTTCAATCCGAACCAGCGTCGCTCCGTCATCGCGGCGCGGGCGCACGCGCAAGGTGGATCGCCCACCGCGCCTCACCCTGCTCCTGTTTGGCCACGAACTCGCCCGCGCCCGGCGTCGCCCAGACGCTCGCCAGGGTTTCCGTCATGAGGTACTCACGGTGCTCGGCCACGGCTGCGGCCACGGCCGCGTCTCCCTCGACCCACAGCACGATGCGATCGGCCACCTCGAGGCCCGCCTGTTTGCGCGCGTCTTGCACGGCGCGCACGAGCTCGCGCGCCAAACCCTCGCGCCGCAGCGCGTCGTCGAGCCGCGTATCGAGGCCGACGAGATAGCCGTTTTCTTCGGCACAAGCAAATCCTTCGGCTGCCGCGCTCTCGACGAGCAGGTCGGCCGGCTCGATGGTCAGCTCCTGACCGTCGATCGCGAACGTCTGCACGGCGCCGCGCGCGACCGAGGCGGCGATCGCCGCACCGTCGGCCGTGGCGAGATACCGGCGAATGGCCGGGATGAGCTTGCCGTGGCGTTTGCCGATCACGGGCAGGTTCGGCTTGATGCGGTAGGTCACGAGCGACGCGTCGCGCGCGATGAGCTCGAGTCTCTTGACGTTGAGCTCGTCGAGGATCTGCTCCTCGTGCCGGCGGACGGCTTCCTCGGCCGCGGCATCGGGCGCGCGAACGAGAAGGCGCGGCAACGGTTGCCGCACCTTGAGCCGCGACGAGTTGCGCGCCGCGCGACCGAGCCCCACGACGCGCTGCACGATGTCCGTCTCGGCGAGCAACTGGCGATCGAGCCGCGATGCATCCGCGTCGGGCCAAGGCGTCATGTGGACGCTGGCGGCGGCCTCGGGCGCTATGGAGCGCACGAGATTCTGGTAGATGGCTTCGCTGATGAACGGCACGAACGGCGCGAGCAAGCGCGTGACGCTCTCGAGGCATTCGTAGAGCGTGAGATAGGCCGCCTGCTTGTCGGCGCCGCTCGCCGCTTTCCAGAAGCGGCGCCGATTGCGCCGCACGTACCAATTGCTGAGCTGATCCACGAACCGTTCGATCGCTTCACCGGCCTTGAGCGCGTCGTAGTCGTCGAGCGCGGCCGTGGCCGTGGCGATCGTCTGCTCGAGCAGCGCCAAAATCCAGCGATCGATCTCGGGCCGCTTGGAGTGCGGGACCCGCGCTCCACGCTCGAAGCCGTCGAGCCGAGCGTACATGACGAAGAACGCGTACGTGTTCCACAGCGTGTTGATGAAGCTGCTCGCGACGTCCGCGATGATCTCGACGGAGACGCGTTTCTGCACGTCGGGCGCCACGCGCGCCGTGAAGTGCCACCGCAGCGCGTCGGCGCCCACGGCGTTGAAGACGTCGTAGGGATCGATGATGTTGCCGAGCGACTTCGACATCTTCTTGCCGTCTTGGTCGACGATGTGGCTCAGGCAGATCACGTTCTTGTAAGCGGCACGGTCCGAGACCATGGTCGCGATCGCGTGCAACGTGTAGAACCAGCCACGCGTCTGGTCGATGGCTTCACAGATGAAATCGGCGGGGAAGCTCTTCGCGAACGTCGCTGCGTTCTCGAAGGGGTAGTGCCATTGCGCGTACGGCATCGCGCCCGAGTCGAACCAACAGTCGATGACTTCGGCGACACGCCGGTACTCGCGGCCCTCGTGCACGAACGTCACGTCGTCGATCGCGGGGCGGTGCAGATCGAGCTCGCGGAGCTCGCGTCCTGCGCGTTTCTCGAGCTCGGCCACGGAGCCGATGCAGATGTAGTCACCCTTACCGTCGGTCCACAGCGGCAGCGGCGTTCCCCAGAAGCGCTCGCGCGACAGCGCCCAGTCGATATTGTTCTCGAGCCAGTCGCCGAAGCGCCCGGCGCGGATGTGCTCGGGCACCCAATCGATACCCTCGTTGAGCTCGACCATGCGCTGCCGATAGTCGGTGGTGCGGATGTACCACGCGTTCTTGGCGTAATAGATCAAGGGATCGCCCGTTCGCCAGCCGAACGGATAGTTGTGCACGTACTTTTGCGCGCGGAACAGCAACCCGCGCGTGCGCAGCAGGTCGATGATCGTCGGGTCGGCATCCTTGAAGAATCGGCCGGCGACGGGCGTGACGGCCGCGACGAAGTAGCCGTCTTCGCCGACGGCGTGGAGCACGGGCAGCCCTGCTTCAAGACCGAGCTTCAAGTCATCCTCGCCGTAAGCCGGGGCGACGTGCACGATGCCCGTGCCGTCCTCGGTCGTCACGAAGGCCGCGGGCCGCACGCGGCAAACGTCGCCGGCGACGGGCAAGTAGTCGAACAGGCGCTCGTAGCGCAGGCCGTCGAGATCACGACCCAGTGACGTTCGGAGGATCTCGTAGCTCTCGCCCTCGAGCACGGCCGCGACGAGCGACTTCGCGAGGATCAGCGTCTCCTTCCTGAGCTTGACCCACGCGTACTCGACATCGGGGTGCACGGCGAGCAGCAGGTTCGAGGGCAGCGTCCACGGCGTCGTAGTCCAGACGAGAAAATAGGTGTCGCGCTCGCCCTCGACGCGAAACCGCACGTAGACCGACGGATCCTCGACCTCGCGATAGCCCTGCGCGACCTCGTGCGACGACAGCGTCGCACCGATGCGCGGGTCGTAAGGGACGACCTTGTAGCCTTGATAGATGAGGCCCTTGTCGAAGATCTGCTTGAGCAACGCCCAGACGCTTTCGATGTACTCGTTGTCCAGCGTGAAGTAGGCATCCTTGAAGTCGACCCAGAAGCCCATGCGCTCGGTCATGGCCTCCCAGTCGGCGACGTGGCGCATGACCGAGGCACGGCATTGCGCGGTGAAGCTCGCGATGCCGACCTCTTGCTCGATGCGCTTCTTGTCGAAGATGCCGAGCTCTTTCTCGACCTGGTGCTCGACGGGCAAGCCATGCGTATCCCAGCCGGCTTTGCGCGGGCAATGGAACCCGCGCATCGTCTTGTACCGCGGATACAGATCCTTGAACGTGCGCGCGAGCACGTGGTGGATACCGGGTGGACCGTTCGCGGTGGGCGGCCCCTCGTAGAACACGAATTTCGGGCGCGACGCACCCTCGACCATGATGCGGCCGAAGACGTTCTCGCGGCGCCAGAACTCGAGAATTTCCTTCTCGAGCTCGGGCCCGTCGTAACGGGCGCCTACGGGTTCGAACATGATGTTGGCGATCGGCACCGGGCCACCGGACCGAAGGGCCGTGAGTGTACGCGATTCAATCGGTTAGCGCAGCCCGAGCGGCATCCACGTCGACGCGCATTTGCCGCTGTAGGGCCTCGAGGTCGGCGAAATGCCGCTCCTCGCGCAAACGCTTCACGAAGTGCACCGTGATGTAGCGGCCGTAGATGTCGCCGTCGAAGTCGAAGATCAGCACCTCGAGCAACGCGGCGCCGCCTCCGATTGTCGGCCGCGTTCCAACGCTCGCGACGCCGGCGAGCGGCTCGGCCGCAAGCCCCGTGACGCGCGCCGCAAAAATGCCGTCGATCGGCGCCTGTAGACGTTTGAGATTGACGTTGGCCGTCGGAAACCCGAGCGTTCTGCCGAGCCCGAGCCCGCGCACTACACGACCGGAGATCGAATAGTCGCGGCCGAGCATTCCGCGGGCCGTCGCGAGATCGCCGACCTTGAGCGCCTCGCGGATCGCCGTGCTGCTGACGCGCTGGCCGCCGCAATACACGGGCGCGACCTCGGTCACGGCGAACCCGCGCTTGCGCCCGTCTGCACGCAAGTCCGCGACCGTGCCGCGGCGCTCGGCCCCATAGCGGAAATCGCCGCCCACGATCACGTGGCTCGCACCGAGCCTCGCCACGAGCAGCTCGTCGACGAAATCTCGCGGCGAGATGTCGTGCACGCTCGCAAACCGCGGGCAGAAGAGCTCGTCGATACCTGCAGCGGCCAGCTGCTCGAACCGCTCGCGAAAGCGCGTGAGCCGCGGCGGCGCCGTCGCCGGCGAGAAGAACTCCTTGGGCGTGGGCTCGAACGTGAACACGAGCGACGTGCCGCCGGCGCTCGTGGCCGCGGCGCGCGCGCTCTCGACGATGGCCCGATGGCCGATGTGCAGGCCGTCGAACACGCCGATCGCAACGGCACGCGGGCCGTTCTTAGGAAGCGGCACGGAGGCGAACGTTCGATACAGCCGCATACGACGCTTCACACCATCGACCGAATCCGAAACTCGCTCGGTCGCAGCCCGAGCGAGTAGCACGCGGCGAAGTATACGGCGGCCCCACCGCACACGAGTGCCATGACATAGCCGATGCGCGTGAGCGTGTCCATGAGGAACCAGTCGCCGGCGACCCCGAGCGCCGCGACGAGCGCAACGGCCATCACGGCGCCCGCGGCCGCGACGCGCCACGCCATGAGCTTCCAGCCGGGCCCGGCAACGTAGACGTCGCTGCGCTTGAGTCCCGCGAGCAGCAGACTCGCGTTGAGCAACGCGGAGCACGCCGTGGCCGCGGCGATGCCGGCGTGCGGCGGCGCCCAGCCCGTCTCGAGGAGCGTCAGGACGAATACGACCGACAGCGTCATGCCGACGACGAGCGCCTTGACGCCGACCCGCACGGGTGTGCGCGTGTCCTGTCGCGCGAAATAGCCCGGCGCCAGAATCTTGACGAGGATAAAGCCGAGCAGGCCCGGTGCGTAGGCACGCAGGCTCGCCGCCGCCATCTCGACGTCGCGTTGCGTGAATTCGCCGCGCAGGAACATCGTCGCGAGCAGCGGCTCCGCGAGCAGCGCGATCCCGATCACGGCCGGCACGGCGATGACGAGCACGAGCTTGAGCGCCCAATCGAGCGTATCGGAGAACACCTGCTTCGAGCTCGTCGCATGGTGCTCGGCGAGGCGCGGCAGGATCACGGTCGCGAGCGCGATGCCGAACACACCGAGCGGAAACTCGACGAGCCGATCCGAGTAATAGAGCCAGCTGATGCTGCCGGCGACGAGGAACGAGGCGATGAGCGTATCGAGGAGCAGGCTGATCTGGGCTACGGACGAGCCGAAGATCGCCGGCAGCATGAGCTTGAAGATCCGTCGCACGCCCTCGTGCGCCGCACCCCAGCGCGGCCGCGGCAATAGACCTAAGCGCAGCAAGAACGGCAACTGAAACGCGAGCTGCACGATGCCCGCGACGAGCACGCCCGCCGCAAGACCGAACTCCGGCCGCTCGAGCCATGGGCCCACGAACCCGGCGAACGCGATCACGACGACGTTGAGCAGTACCGGCGTGAATGCCGCGACGGCGAAGCGCCGGTGCGCATTGAGCACGCTGCCTGCGAGCGCCGTCAGCGACACGAACAAGAGATACGGGAACGTGAAGCGCAGCATTTCGGCCGCGAGCGCGTAGCGGCCGTCATTGCCGCCGAATCCGGGCGCAAATACGAGGACCAAAACGGGCGCCGCAATGACTCCGGCCGCGCTCACGATGAGCAGGCAAAGACCGAGCGTGCCGGCCGTGCGTGCTATGAGCTCGCGCGTCTCCGCCTCGTTCCGCGTCGTGCGGTACTCCGCAATCACGGGCACGAAAGCCTGCGAGAACGCTCCCTCGGCGAAGAAGCGGCGCATTAGATTCGGGATCTTGAACGCGACGGTGAACGCGTCCATGAGCGGGCCGGAACCGAACCACGCCGAGAACGCCACGTCGCGCGCGAGCCCCGTGACGCGCGACAACAGTGTCATGCCACCGACGACCGAAGTGGCCGTCAGGAGGCGTTCGTGGGCGCGATGCGGGTGATCCCTATCGGGGGGCGGAATCATTGGCGAATCGTTCCATGGGCGCGCTATGTGCTTGACTTGCCGAAGATCGCTTCGAATAATAGCCGCCTTTTCCGAGGCTCAAGCCCTCGAGCGGACGACCCCCTTGGCCAACATCAAATCAGCGAAGAAACGTGCTCGTCAGGCGATCAAGCGCCGCGCGCACAACGTAGCGATGCGGTCGCGCGTTCGCACTGCGATCCGCCGGGTCATCAAGGCCGTGGAGGCCGGCGACAAGGACGGCGCGAAAGCCGGCTTCGCCGCCGTCGTGCCGGAGATCGACCGCATGGTCGGTAAGGGCATCCTCAAGAAAAATCGTGCCGCCCACTACAAGAGCCAGCTCAACGCCCGGCTACGCGCCCTGAAGTGACGGCTGCGCCGCCTTCTCGCCTTCCCGCACCGCTTCCAAGTACTTCATGACGTCCTGCGCGAGGCGTTTCGTGCCGTCGGCCGACAACGCGCTGATGCCGTAGACCGGCCCCCGCCACTCGAGCTCGGCAACGATCGCGGCGACGCGCGCACTGCGCTCCTCGGGCGGCACGAGATCGAGCTTGTTCAAAACGAGCCAGCGCGGCCTGCTGCTCAGCGCCGCGGAATACTGGCCGACCTCGCCCTCGACGGCCCGATAGCTTTGGACGACGTTGCCGCCCGTGAGCTCGGCGCACGCGTCCACGATGTGCAGCAGCAGCCGTGTGCGTTCGAGATGCTTCAAGAACCGAATGCCGAGCCCGGCACCCGACGCCGCGCCTTCGATGAGCCCGGGAATGTCGGCCATCACGAAGCTGCGATCGGGCCCGACGCTCACGACGCCGAGATGCGGATGCAGCGTCGTGAACGGGTAGTCGGCGACCTTGGGCCGCGCCGCCGACAACGCCCGTGTGAGCGTCGACTTGCCGGCGTTCGGCGCCCCGAGCAGTCCGACATCGGCGAGCAGCTTGAGCGCTAGCTTGAGCCGCCGCGCCTCGCCGGCTTCGCCGGGATCGAACCGGCGCGGCGCCCGATTGACGCTCGTCTTGAAACGCGCGTTGCCGCGCCCGCCCCGGCCGCCTTTGGCGACGAGCAGGCGTTCGCCGTCGTGCGTGAGGTCGCCGAGCTTCTCGCCCGTGTCGAGGTCGTGAATCTCGGTGCCTTTGGCCACCTCGACCAAGAGATCCGCGCCCGCGGCGCCGGCCATGTTCTGTCCCGCACCACCGCGCCCGCTCTGCGCGCGAAAGCGCTTCTTCACACGAAAATCCGCAAGCGTGTTGACGCCTTCGCGCGCTACGAGGTACACGCTGCCGCCGTCCCCGCCGTCGCCGCCATCGGGGCCGCCGCGCGGGATGAACTTCTCGCGCCGAAAGCTCACGCAGCCGCGCCCGCCGGCGCCGGCCTCGACGCGCACTTCGGCCTCATCGATGAATTTCATGGGTCAAACTCTCGCCCCGGGCGCGAGCAGCAAATTGCTCCTGCATTTGCTGCATGCCCGCCATCCCTGGCGGGCCGCAGCAAATTGCTCCTGTATTTGCTGCATGCCCGCCATCCCTGGCGGGCAAATGAAAAAGCCCCGCGATGCGGGGCTTCTTGCGCAAAGTCATTCACGGAGACGTCAGTCGGCGAGCACGCTCACGAAGCGCCGGCCCGTCGAGCCTTTCACGCGGAAAGCGACGCGGCCCGCTGCGGCCGCGTACAGTGTGTGGTCGCGGCCCGTGCGCACGTTGGCGCCGGCGTGATACTGCGTGCCGCGCTGGCGCACGATGATGTTGCCCGCGATCACTTGCTCGCCGCCAAAGCGTTTGACGCCGAGGCGTTTCGATTCCGAGTCGCGGCCGTTCTTCGAGCTGCCGCCTGCTTTCTTGTGTGCCATCTCGATTACTCCCTGGCCGTCATGCGCCGCTGATAGCGACTATCTCGACTTCGGTGAACGCCTGCCGATGACCTTGAACGCGCTTGTAGTGCTTACGGCGCCTGAACTTGATGATCATGATCTTGTCGGCGCGCCCTTGCGCGACGACCTTGGCCTCGACCTTGCCGCCCTTCAAAAGCGGCGCGCCGACTTTGACGTTGGCGCCCTCGCCCACGAGCAACACTTCATCGAACGCCACGGCGTCGCCGACGCCCGCCTCGAGCCGCTCTATGCGGACGCGGTCGCCTTGACGGGCGCGGTATTGCTTACCGCCGGTACGAAAAACGGCATACACGACGAGGGTCTCCTGGGCGATTGGGGGTCAACCCCGCGGAAAGGCCCGGAATTCTAGAGACTTGGCCGCGCACGGTCAATGTAACCGTTCGCGCGCCTGACTTTGGCCGGGGTTGGCGTCGCGTGGGCGGCGGGCGCGGTCGATCCTCGCGGCGGGGGGTGGGATCAGGCAAAATTGCGGGGTGTCGCAGTTACTCGATGCCGATCCGGCCGTTCCGTCGCTCGAAACGCTTCGGGCGCTCGTCGGCGACGATTGGGCCGAAGTCAATCGGACCATCGTGCGGCGTCTCGGCAGCGACGTCGCTCTCGTCAACCAGGTCGCGCACCACATCATCCATAATGGCGGCAAGCGCCTGCGGCCCCTCGCCGTGTTGCTCGCGGCCCGAGCCTGCGGACCCGGCCGCAGCCAGGATCACGTGGCGGCGGCCGCGATCATCGAGTTCATTCACACGGCGACGTTGCTCCACGACGACGTCGTCGACAGCTCGGGACTGCGCCGCGGCCAGCAGACGGCCAACGCCGTGTTCGGCAATCAAGCCAGCGTGCTCGTCGGCGATTTCCTGTACTCGCGCTCGTTCCAGATGATGGTCGAGATCAAGGAGATTCGGATCCTCGACGTGCTGGCCAACGCCACCAACACGATCGCCGAAGGAGAGGTCTTGCAGCTCATGAACTGCAACAACCCCGACGTCGGCGAGGCCGACTACATGGAAGTCATCTACCGCAAGACCGCCAAGCTGTTCGAGGCCGGCACACGCATCGGCGCCATCCTCGCGCGCCAGAGCGACGAGATCGAGCACGCGCTCGCGACCTACGGCCGGCACCTGGGGCAAGCGTTCCAGCTCGTCGACGACGCGCTCGACTACGACGCCAAGCCCGAGGAGCTCGGCAAGAACATCGGCGACGATCTCGCCGAGGGCAAGCCGACCCTGCCCCTGATCTACGCGCTGGCGCACGGCAGCGCGGCAGAGCGGCACATGATCCGCGAGGCCATCGAGACCGGTGGCACGCGCAACCTCACGTCGATCCAGCTCGCGATCGAGACGTCGGGAGGCTTGCGCTACACGGCTGAGCGCGCGCGCCAGGAAGTCGCCAAAGCGATCGACGCGCTCGGGCCCGTGGCGCCGTCACGGTTCCGCGACGGGCTCGTCGACCTCGCGCAGTTCGCGGTGCAGCGACGGTACTAGCCGACTACCGCTTCGTCTCCTCGGCCTTCTTCTCGGACTTGACCTTATCGACCGCGGCCATGCGGGCGAGCTGCTCTTCGGTGGCCGGTGGCTGGTGGCGTTCCTTCCACTCCGCATACGGCATGCCGTAAATCTTCTCGCGCGCCGCGTCGATGTCGACCGCGATCCCGCGGTCCTTCGCCGCTTCGACGAACCATTTGCTCAAGC
>DATFFV010000396.1:0-14520 GCA_035249885.1 Gammaproteobacteria bacterium
CGAAGATGTAGGTCGTGAAGTAGACGTACTCGCGGGCGGTGTCGATCGCGCCGATCATCGCGTCGAAGATGAGCTCGGGCTCCGTGAGCATCTCGACGCGGTTGCCGGCCGTGAGCGGCCAGCCCGTGACGGCCGAGCCGAGTCGCGCCAAAGGCATGAGCTGAGGTGGCGGGGTGCCGACGTACTCCGTGGGGCAGTGCGGTGCCGGATGGGGAGTCAACAGTTTGCGTGCGCGCGTTTCGACACGGTTGATGCCGAACAGGTAATAAAGGAGTGCGCCGGCGAGCGGCAGCGTGAAGCACACGGCGATCCAGCCGAACGCGGCTTGCGGTCTTCGCTTGTGGAGCAGCGCGTGGATGGCGGCGAGCGATGCGGCGACGAATCCCAGGGCTGCGGCGAGGGTCGCGAAAAGTTGGCTTGCCTCCATGTGCCGATGTGTAACATAAGGGTCGCGGCGCAGCCAGCGACAGCCCCGGTAACTACGGATAGGCGCGGGCCGACGCGATCGGAGACTCTCGCGGCGCGAGTACCTAGCAGTCGTGGAATACAAAGACTATTACCAAGTCATGGGTGTCGGCCGCGACGCGTCGGCCGAGGACATCAAGCGCGCCTACCGGCGGTTGGCGCGTAAATACCACCCCGACGTCAGCAAGGAGCCGAACGCCGAGGCGCGCTTCAAGGAAGTCGGCGAAGCCTACGAGGTGCTGCGCGATCCCGAGAAGCGCGCGGCGTACGATGGCCTGGGCGCGCACCGTCAGGGCGAAGAGTTTCGCCCGCCGCCGGACTGGCGGTTCGACGCTGCGGCCGGCACGGACACCGGCGCACACAGCGATTTCTTCGAGCAGCTGTTCGGTGGTTTGGGCCTGCGCGGCGGTTTTCGCGGCCGCGGTTTCGACACGGCCGGCCAGATCGAGCTCACGCTCGAGGAGGCCTACGCCGGCACGGAACGGCGCGTCGCGCTCGAACGGCTCGTCGCCGACGAGCACGGCCGGCCGCGGCCCACGACGCAGCAGCTCAACGTGCGAATTCCGGCGGGCGTCGTTGACGGCCAGCAGATTCGTGTCGCGGCTCAGGGCCAGCCCGGGGTCGGCGGCGGCCCGGCGGGCGATCTGCTGCTCGCCGTGCGATTGTTGCCGCATCGTTGGTTCCGGGCCGAGGGCCGCGACGTCTATCTCGATTTGCCGGTGACCCGTGGGAGGCCGCGCTCGGCGAGACCGTGCGCGTGCCGACGCTCGGCGGCCGCGTCGATCTCAAGATCCCCAAGAGCTCGCAGACGGATCGACGCGTGCGGCTCAAGGGGCGCGGGCTACCCGGAAGCCCGCCCGGCGATCAATTCTGCGTGCTCAAGGTCGTAGTGCCGCAAGCGCACAGCGCCGCCGACGAGGCGGTCTACCGCGAGCTCGCTCGAGCGCTGCCGATGAACCCGCGTCAGGCGATGGAGGTGTAGCCATGACCGATCCCATCAGCGCCGTATTGCTCGACGACTCCGTCGACTTCAGCCTCACCGAGCTCTGCGCGTTGTGTCGCGTTTCCGAAGAGCTCGTCGTCGAGATCGTCGCCGAAGGCATCGTCGAGCCGAGCGGCACGGAGCCTCGGCAATGGCGCTTCTCCGGCGTTGCGCTCGCGCGCGTACGGCGTGTGGCGAGGCTCCAGCAGGATCTCGGGGTCAACTTGCCCGGGGCCGCTCTCGCGCTCGATCTGCTCGACGAGCTCGAGCGTTTGCGGCGCGGCGGCCGGTAGCAGCATGGCCGATTCATTCGACCGCCCAAACCCCGACGCCGCGCCGCGCCGCGAACCGCTGCCCTGGCAAGAGCCGAAATCGGCGGCGGATGACCCCGATGCGCCGGAGCGCGTCCGTAAGCTCCTCGCGAGCCCGACCTATCGTCCGGCCGACAGCGATCTCGACTTTCTCAACGGCGAGGACACGCGCGGCGTGCGCCTCGAGATCGACTATTTGAAGGCCGAGCTCGAGCTGCGCCGCCGCGGCGTCGAGCACACGATCGTGGTTTTCGGCAGCACGCGCATCGGCGAAGTCGCGGCGGCAGAGCGGCGCGTCCACGAGCTCGAGGCACTGCTCGCGGCCACGCCGGGCGACCACACGCTCGAGGCACAACTCCGCATCGCCGAGCAGCGCCGCGCGAAGAGCCGCTACTACGACGTGGCGCGCGAGCTCGGGCGCCTCGTCGGCGGCTGCACCGGCGGCGGCAAGGATTGCCGCGTCTTGCTCATGACGGGCGGCGGTCCCGGCATCATGGAGGCGGCCAACCGCGGCGCCCACGACGTCGGCTCGCCGTCGATCGGTCTCAACATCGCGCTGCCGCACGAGCAGTTCCCGAACCCGTACATCTCGCCTGAGCTGTGCTTCCGATTTCACTACTTCGCGATGCGCAAGCTGCATTTCTTGCTGCGTGCCCGCGCCCTCGTCGCGTTTCCGGGCGGCTACGGCACGTTCGACGAAGTGTTCGAGACGTTGACGCTCGTGCAGTCGCGCACCATCGCTCCCGTGCCCGTCGTGCTCGTCGGTGAAAGCTATTGGCGCCGGGCCGTCGATTTCGATTTTCTCGTTGGCGAAGGCGTCATCGAGCCGGAGGACCGAGAGCTTTTCTGGTACGCGGAGTCGGCCGACGAGATTTGGCGCTCGATCCTCTCCTGGCACGACAAGAACGGCACGCCGCTGCTGACGCCCTGCGGGCCGTAGCGCGGAGATCATGCAGCTCAGGTTCCTCGGTGCCGCAAGAGGCGTAACGGGCTCGTGTTACGAGTTGCGCGTCGGCGACCGGACGGTGTTGCTCGACTGCGGGCAGTTCCAGGGCTCACGGCTCGACGAGGAGCTCAATCGCGTGCCGTTGCCCGTGGGTCACGTCGATGCCGTGATCTTAAGCCACGCGCACATCGATCACTCGGGGCGCTTGCCGCTGCTCCCGAAGCAGGGGTTCAAGGGCCCGATCTATACGCATCGAGCGACGAGCGACCTGTGCGCGATCATGTTGCCCGACGCGGCGTACTTGCACGAAAAGGACGCCGAGTGGCAGAACAAGAAACGGCGTCGCAAGGGTTTGGCCCGCATCGAGCCGCTCTATACTCGCGACGAGGCGCGGGCCGTGCTCGCGCAGTTCGTGGGCGTCGAGTACGACGTGCCGCACGAGATCGTGCCGGGCGTCGAAGTCACGCTGCGCAACGCCGGCCATATTCTCGGCGCGGCGATCGTCGAGCTCTCGTTACGCGAGGACGGGCGGGCCTTTCGGCTCGTTTTCAGCGGCGATCTGGGCTACTCGTCGGCGCCGCTGCTCGCCGCGCCGGCCACGGTCGAGCGCGCGGACCTCGTGCTCATGGAGAGCACGTACGGCAATCGTAATCACCGCGCCTTCGGCGCCACGCTCGACGAGCTGCGCTCGATCATTCGCGGCGCGGCGGACGGCGGCGGCAACATCCTCATTCCGGCGTTCGCCGTCGGACGGACGCAGGATCTACTGTTCCTACTGCAGCGGCACTATCGGGATTTCGGCCTCGAGCGCTGGCAGGTGTATCTCGACAGCCCGATGGCCATCGCCGCAACCGAGCTCTATTGGCGTCACGCGGACCTACAGAAGGCGCGGTTGTTCGGCGCCGACGGCGCTTCATCGCCGGCCAACGTCATCGCCGCGCAGTCGACCGAGGACTCCCGGCGCATCAACGCGATCGAAAAGGGTGCGATCGTCATCGCCGGCAGCGGCATGTGCAGCGGCGGCAGGATCCTGCACCACTTGAAGCACAACCTTTGGCGCCCCGAATGCCACGTGATCATGGTCGGCTTTCAAGCCGAAGGCACGCTCGGCCGGCGGCTCGTCGACGGCGTCGAGCGCGTACGGTTGTGGGGGGAGACGATCAAGGTCGAGGCCAAGATTCATACCGTCGGTGGGCTTTCGGCGCACGCCGACCAGGCGGGCTTGCTGGAATGGTACGGGGGATTTGCGAACCGGCCGCCCGTCTGCCTCGTGCATGGCGAGCCCGGCGCCCAGCAGGCCCTCGCGGCCGAATTGCGCGCAAGACGACACGCCGACGTGAGCATTCCGGCACGTGGCGAGGTGATGTCACTGGTCGCTGGCCGGTCTGCCTAGCCCGGGATTCGCACGCGTCAATGGCGCGTTATAGGCCCCGCAACGGCTCGGCGCCGGCGATGAGCCAGGCCGTGAGCAGCCTTAGTTGCGTGGCATCGAGCTTGTCGCCGAACGCCGGCATCTGGCCGCTGCGGCCGCCCGCGATCGACGCGCGGATATCGTCGAGCGAGCCGCCGTACAACCACTCGGGATCCTTGAGCGACGGCGCGCCGAGAGCCGTCAGGCCGCTGCCGTCGATCCCGTGACAGGCGAAGCAGCTGGTTCGGTAGATGCGTGCCCCTTCGCCGTCCTCGGGCGCGTTGCCCGCGGCGAGCGCGCGCACGTACTCGGCCACAGCCGCGACGCCCTCGTCGCCGAGCGCCGTTTGCCACGGCGGCATCACGGCGAGCCGGCCGAGCGTGATCGTCTGTGCGATCTCGCGCTCGGAGCCGCCCCATTGCCACCGGTCGTTGCTCAAGTTCGGGAACTGCTTGGCTTGACCGCGGGCGTCGGTGCCGTGGCAAGCGCTGCAATGATTGTTGAATAGATGCCAGCCCGCGCGCAGCGCCGCGTCCTCGAGCTGCAAGTCGGCGACCGCGCTCTGAGTCACGCGCTCGCGCTCTGCGCCGAAGGTCTCGTCGAAACGCAAGCGGCTCGCGGCGAGCTGGCCGCCTTGTGACCAATTCAACACGCCGCGGTACGTGCCGAGACCGGGATAGAGCATGAGATAGACGACGCTCGCTGCAAGCAACGCGAGGATGAACCAGAACCACCACAACGGCGCCGGCGTCTTACCTTCGCGTAGCGTCTCGTCCCAGACCTCGTCGGGACCGTGCGTGACTCGCGGATCGCGGTTGAAATATACGCTCGCGACGAGCCACAGCAGGCCGAGCAAGGACACGACCGTGATCACGGTGACCCACCCGGCCCAGAATCCCGTCGCGACCGTCGGCATCGGCTAGTCGTCCTCGAGAGGAATGCGCGCTGCGGCGTCGATGCGGGTGTCGTTCTCGCGCACGGAGATCCACACGACCACACCGATCATGAACGCCATCACGAACATGTCGCCGCCGAAGATTAGATACGCCATCGTCAGTGCCCCGCGTGCTCTTCGGATGCGTCGTCGCTCGCGTAGCGGCCGAGCATTTGTAGATACGCAATCAGCGCATCGAGCTCGGTCTTGCCCTGGAGCGCCGCGGGCGCGGCCGCGATCGCTTCGTCGGTGTAAGGCGTGCCCAGGCGCTTGAGCGCGCGCATGCGCGCGACGATGTCGCCGCCGGCATTGGCGGCTCGCTCGGCGAGCCACGGATACGCCGGCATGATCGATCCCGGAACCACGCTGCGCGGATTCGTCATGTGCAATCCGTGCCAGGCGTCGGTGTACTTGCCGGCGAGGCGATGCAGATCGGGGCCCGTGCGCTTCGAGCCCCAGAGAAACGGGCGGTCGTAGGCGAATTCGCCGGCGCGCGAGTATGGTCCGTAGCGGCGCACCTCGGCGAGCAGCGGGCGCACTTGCTGCGAATGACACGTCGAGCACGATTCGCGCATGTACAGATCGCGCCCCGCGAGCTCGAGCGCGGAGTAGGGTACGACGTTGTCGGCCGGCGCGGCGAGCGAATCTTCGAGCATCGTCGGCAGGATTTGCACGAGGCCGCCGATCGAGGCGACGAACAAGATCCCGAAGATCAAGAGCCCCGTGTTGCGCTCGATCGCGTTGTGAAGACCCAAGAAGCTCATGCGGCGCTCGGTACGGCGGCGGGCGCCGGCGGTTGGACGACGACGGTACGCACGCCGGCGAACGTGCGGTAGAGGTTCACGGCCATGAGCACGGCGCCCGCGAGGAACGTGACGCCGCCGAGCAGCCGCAACAGGTAGTACGGCTGCATGGCGCGCATCACGTCGACGAAGCTGTATTGCACCTCGCCGAGCTCGTCGAGCGAGAGCCACAGCAGCGACTGCGAGAGCCCCGCGGCCCACATCGAGACGATGTAGAGCATCGTGCCGGCGAGTGCGAGCCAGAAGTGCGTGTTGGCGAGCGCTACGCTGTGTAGCGGCCGGCCGGCCAACCGCGGTACCAGGAAGTAGAAGGTGCCGAACGTGATGAGCGCGTTCCAGCCGAGCGCGCCCGAGTGCACGTGGCCGATCGTCCACTCCGTGAAATGGCTCATGACGTTGACGCTGCGGATCGCCATCATCGGACCTTCGAACGTCGCGAGCCCGTAGAACGCGAGCGCGAGCACGATGAACTTGAGAGCGGGATCGGTGCGCAGCTTCTGCCACGCGTTGCTCACGGTCATGATGCCGTTGATCATCGTGGCCCACGACGGCGCGAGCAGCACGAGGCTCATGATGACGCCGAGCGACTGCACCCACTCGGGTATCGCGTTGTAGTGCAGGTGGTGCGGGCCGGCCCAGATGTAGCTGTAGACGAACGCCCAGAACGCAACGATCGAGAGCCGGTAGCTCCAGATCGGTTGCTCGGCTTGCTTGGGCAGGAAGTAATAGAGCATGCCCAAAAAGCCCCCGGTGAGCAGGAAGCCGACTGCGTTGTGGCCGTACCACCACTGCACGATGGCGTCCTGCGCGCCGGGGAAAACCGAATAGCTCTTGCCGAGCGTCGCCGGCACCGCGAGATTGTTCACGATGTGCAGCATCGCGATGACGATGATGAGCGCGCCGTAGAACCAGTTCGAGATGTAGATCGGCGCCATCGTGCGCTTGGCGATCGTGCCGAAGAACACGATGCCGAAACTCACCCAAAGCACGGCGATCGCGATATCGAACGGCCACTCGAGCTCCGCATACTCCTTGCCGCCGGTCCAACCCGCGAGCAGCGAGAGCGCGCCCAGCACGATGAGCGCCTGCCAGCCGTAGAACACGAACCATGCGAGCTTCGGGGCGAATAGCCGCGCGTGCGAGGTGCGCTGCACACTGTAGAGGCCCGTGCCGATCAAAGCACAGACGCCGAAGCCGAAGATCACCGCGTTCGTGTGCAGCGTCCGTAGCCGTCCGTACGAGAGCCACGGCTGCGAGAACCCGAGCTCGGGCCAGACGAGTTCCGCTGCGACGTAGACGCCGGCGGCCATGCCGACGAGCGCCCAGAGCACGGCGAACGCTGTGAAGGCCGTAACGATGCGATCCTCGTAAGGGGCGCGCACCACGTCGCTCACGTCGACACCCTCGGACCTAATCCTAAGCTCCAGAGCACGGCCGTGATGCCGAGCAGCGTCACCCACGACACGAGCAGATAAGCGATGAGCGCCGAGGCCATGAGCATGCCGCGGCCGGGATCCGTGCGCAGCACCACGGGCAACCCGCGGTAGAGCAAGTACATGCTCCACATGAGCGTCGGCACGAGCACTATGACGTTGAAGAACGCGTTCGGGTAGAGGTGCACGACGCTGCCGACTGCGAGCGGCACGGCGACGAGCGTCATGAGCGCCAAGCTGTGTGCGTACGACGTGTCGGCGCCATAGGTGCCGGCCATCCAGTGCGCGACGAATGCCGAGCTCAACAGGCCGATGAGCAACAGCACGAAATATATCGCCGAGATCGCGAGCGCCGTTCCCGGCGGCAGCAGCAACGGCTCGACGCCGAGGCGCCAGCCGAACAACGTCGTGCCGAGGTAGGCGAAGAGCGGCGGGCAGAGCGCGAGCCAGAGCGCCGTGCCGAAGAACACGCGGGTCCCGGTCGGCGGATCGTCCGCCACTGCGGCGAAGGCTTTGCGTGGGCGGAGCAGCGCCGTCCCCAAGTGCAGCGTGGCCATGGCGGTTACGCGGCGTTCTCGAGCAGCAGCAAACCCGCCGCCGTGTTCGACACGGGAATGTGATAGTGACGGTGCACCTCGCGCACGCGCGCCGCCATCGCGCCGCGCATCACGAGCCACATGATGACCTCCACGCCCTGCGTGCCCGCGAGGCGCACGAGATCGTGAATCGAGTAGCGCGTCAGCGCCAGCGGGTGGCTAACGAGCTGCTCGAGGCACATGAGGTCGAACTCTTTGTTGATGAACCCCGCGCGCTCGCCGTCGAGCTGGTGCGAGAGGCCGCCCGTCGCGATCACGACGACGCGTGCGTTTTCGGGGTACGAGGCGATCGCACGGCCCAGTGCGTGGCCGAGCTTTAGGCAGCGCGCGGCTGTCGGCAGCGGATGTTGCACGGTGTTGACGGCCACGGGCACGCTCTTCACGGGCCGGCGGTGGCCGGGCCAGAGCAGGGCGTGTGGCACGGTGAACGCGTGATCCACTTTCATCTCCTGGCACGTCGCGACGTCGAATTCCTCGGCCACGAGCGATTCGATGATGTGCCACGAAAATTGGGGGTCGCCGGGGTAGGGCGCCAGCGTCGGCAGACCCCAGCCCTCGTCGGCGTTGTGGTACTCGGGCGCCGCGCCGATCGCAAATGTCGGCAGATTATCGAGGAAGAAGTTGAGCCCGTGGTCGTTGTAGACGACGACAGCGACGTCGGGTTTCGTCCGCTCGAGCCAGTCGCGCACGGGTGGGTAGCCCGCGAAGAACGGTTGCCAATAGGGATCGTGTTCGAGCCCGCGCGCGATCGCGTTGCCGATCGCCGGGATGTGCGAGGTGCAGATTCCGCCGACGAGCTTCGCCATGGCTAGTTCGCTGCCCCTTTGAGCTTGTCCTTGAACGCTGCGAGGCTCATACCGGTCTGCTGTGCGCCGATGTCCTGCACGCCGAGTCCGAAGATGCCCGTGAACTTCGCGAGGTAGTAGACGTTGCCGCCCGCGGCCAGCAGCGCAAGTACGTCGCGTTTACGAATAGCCTCGCGTTGCTCCGCGCTCAAGCCGAATTTGGCACAGTACGCGTCCTCGTCGCGCTTGAACTCGGCCCGGTTGGCCGCGTCGTTGAACGAGTAGCACATCTTGTTGAGCGCGTAGCCTTTCGTCGCGAGCGCGCCGTCGAAGATGTACGTTCCGGGGATCTCGTCGATTGTCGCGCGTGCAGTGGCCAAGGCTCATACACCGGGGAAAGCGAGTTGAGCCAGTCTGGCAGCGCGCTGCGCGCTCCGCCGCTGTGGAAAGTACGTACGAACAGTGATGCGCGCACGCGGTCAGCGGCTAGCCATCAGCGATCGGAATCGTCGTCGTCGTCGTCCCAATCGTCGTCGTCGTCATCATCGTCGTCGTCGTCGTCGATCTCTTCCTCGACGTCGTCTTCGTCCTCGTCCTTCGTCTCGTCGGGATCGACGTAGTCTTCGGGCGGCTCGGCCGCTTCGAGGTCGAGCACGACCCACTCGGTGGAGTCGAGCTCCTCGATCTCGCCGTCGGTTGTCTTGATCTCGACGAGACCGTCGTCCTCGTCGATGGACACGACTTTGAACAGCTGCTCGTCGTCTAGGCGTCGGTACCAACGGCCGACTTTGGGGTCGAGTTCATGACTCATCGCTCTGGCTCTCCGTGCCGGATTTGCACTCGAAGGTGTCGCCGCGACTATACCTTTTGCGGCCGCGTCGCTGCACTCCCCCTGGAGGCGCACGCTCCGGCCGGGCATGATGCAATAAACATGCAACGGAGGGTGTTATGGCGCTGGCCGATCAACAATGCATACCTTGTCGCGGCGGGGTGCCGCCGCTGCCGCGCGCGCGCATCGACGCGTTGCTCACCGAGCTAGAAACCGGCTGGGCCCTGAATTCCGCGGGCCATTTGTCGCGCGATTATGAATTCAAGGATTTCGCGGCCGCGCTCGAGTTCGCAAACCGCGTAGGTGCGATCGCCGAGCAGCAGGGGCACCACCCCGACTTGCACGTCGCGTGGGGCCGCTGCGGCGTCGAGATCTGGACGCACAAGATCGACGGTCTCACGGAATCGGACTTTTACCTCGCGGCCAAGGCCGATCGAGCTTTTCGCGGCTGAGCGCTCGTCAAGTCGCGTAGGCGTAGATCGACGCGATCACGCCGAGCACCGAAGCGAGGAAGATGCTGTGCTTGACCGTGAAGCGGAACAGCTTGCCTTCCTCGCTGCGCGCCATGCCCGTCGCGGCCACGGCTACGGCGAGGCTCTGCAAGCTGATCATCTTGCCCATGACGCCGCCCGAGGAGTTCGACGCCGCCATGATGGCCGGGTCGAAGCCGAGGCTGTTGGCGGTCACGACCTGCAGATTGCCGAACAATGCGTTGGCCGACGTGTCGCTTCCAGTGAGGAATACGCCGAGCCAACCGAGCAACGCGCTGAAGAACGGGAATAGCGCGCCCGTGGCGGCAAAGGCCAAGCCGAGCGTCACGACGGCGCCGCTATAGTTCATGAGATAGGCGAGGCCGAGCACACAGGCGATCGTGAGCAGCGAAAACGCGAGCTGCTTGAGCACGCGGCCGAGGATCCCGACGTACCTCCCGACCGAGACGCGGAGCACGAGCGCCGCGGCCATCGTCGCGAGCGCGCAGGCCGAGCCGGCCGCGGCGAGCCAGTTGAAATTGTAGTTCGCGGCGTACGCGGTCGGCACTGTGACCATCGGCGCCATGCGCGTGATCTCGTTGTGCAGGCCGGGCCACGGGAATACGTAGTTGGTCGTCTCGAGAACGGCCTTCGACGGGCCGTAGCCCCACACGAGCACGAACGCGACGAGCAACAGATAGGGCGACCAGGCGAGCAGCGTGCGGGCGAAGCCGTGCTTTTTGGGCGCCGCGACCGCGGCGTGCTCGCCGACGAGCACGAAGTTATCCTTGGGCTGCCAGACCTTGAGCAGCACGACGAGCCCGACGATCGCCGTGAGCGCGGCCAGGATGTCGACGAGCTGCGGGCCGATGAAATTCGAGACGAGGAACTGCACGCTCGCGAAGCAGACGCCGCAGACGATGGCGGCCGGCAGCACGCCCTTGAGCCCGCGGAAGCCGCCCATGACCATGATGAGATAGGCGGGGATGATCACGGAGACGGGTGCGCAGATGCGGCCCACCCACTGTGACAACGTGAGCTCGTCGATGCCCGTCGTGCCGGCCAGCGTGACGACGGGGATGCCGATCGAGCCGAAGGCGACGGGAGCGGTGTTCGCAAGCAGACAAATGCCGGCCGCGAAGAACGGCGAGAACCCGAGCCCCGTGAGCATCGCGGCCGCGACGGCGACCGGTGTGCCGAAGCCGGCCGCGCCCTCCACGAACGCGCCGAACGCGAACGCAATGAGCATCGCCTGGAGGCGCCGATCGGCCGTCAGGCCCCCGATCGAGTCCTTGATGATCTCGAAATTGCCCGTTTCGAGCGTAATGCGGTACAGCACGACGGCCCAGTAGACGATCCAGCCGATCGGGAGCAGCCCGAACGCGGCCCCCATGAGCGAAGAGCTCACGGCGAGCTCCGGCGGCATGCCGTACGCGACGATCGCGACGACGAGCGCCGTGCCGAGGCCCGCGAGCGCGGACATCCACGCGGGCTTGCGCAGCACGCCGATCATGATCAAGAGCACGACGATCGGCACAGCGGCCACGAGCGTCGAGAGCAAAGGGTTACCGAGAGGGTCGTAGTTGTGTTCCCACATGGCGCGTCAACTTTTTTTAGAAAATGCCGTAGTCGATGATGTCGTCGAAGAAGCCCGTGACCGTGAGCGTGATCGTCACGGGTCCTTCGCTGATGTTGAGCCAGTACCAGCCGTGCTCGCCGTCGAACGGTGCGACGAGCGAGCCCGTGGCCTCCGTCGCGCCCTCTTGGTCCTCGCGATAGCGCACGAAGAAGTCTTGGCCGGCCGCGGGATCGTGCCCATGCAGGTCGCAGTAGACGAGCCCGCCGTCGGTCTTCCACGTGTAGACGATGACCTTGCTCGCGCGCAGCATTGTCTTGATCTCGGTCTGCTGGCCTTCCTCGAGCGTCAGCGTGACCGTGCGCGTTTGGATCGGCCCGTCCTCGGGCTGATGGACCGCGGGATTCGGCAGCGGCACGGGCTCGTTGAACGCCGGGATCTCGACTTCGCGGACGGTCTCGTTGCCGCCGAGCACGTCCTTGATCGTAAGCGTGCGCGTGGGCTGCGAGTTGAGCTCCGTGAAGCCGAGCGCGCCGCCTATCCCTAACGGGTCGATGCCGTACTCCGCCGGTAGCACAGCGGTGACGAGCACCACGCCGGCCACGGCCAGTGCGCCGAGGACGCTCAGGGCGATGCGTCGGCCGGACGGCGGTGATCCGCCCGGTGCTGGTTGCGACGACAAGAGAGGCTCCCCCCGGAGGTTGTTTTTTGTCAGTCTACACCGGGTCGCGGCCGATTGGCCTCACTGGGCCGCGGCCGCCGGTGCGTCGCGATAGGCCGGGTCGGTGTAGTGATCGGCGCGACCCGACACGGGATTGCGGTAGTGGAACGGCGGCACGAACGCCGCGGGATAGGGGGCGTACGGCACGGACTGCGGTCGATCGGGCGGCAGGCGCTCGTACGGCGCGAAGATCGCCGAGGCGCGCTTGGCCCAGCCGTCCTCGTAGTTCGTGTAGAACGTTTGGTAGCCGTGTAGATAGTCGAGCTTCCAGACGCCATCCTCCTTGACGAACACGTTCTCGTAGATGCCGTCGCCCCACTGCGCGTTCGCGTTCAAGATCCCGAACATCACGAACAGGCGCGAGCGCACGTGCGCAGTTTCGCCGTCGGGCGCCACGTGGACGACGGGCTGCAGGTGCATGTGATTGAACAGCGAGCCCTCGCGCGGGCCGATGTTGCCGGGCGTCAGGTTGCGCATGTATTCGCGCACGCGATCCTGGCCGATGAAGACCCCGCGGCCGAGGATCTCGACGACGCCCTCGCGCGCGAACAGGTCCGCGACGTCGTCGTGGCGCGACTTGTCGACGTAGTGGCCGTAGACGCCGGCGAGGTTCTCGAGCTCGTCGACGTCGCGCAAGCGCTCGAGCTTCTGCTTAGCGGCCGCGACGGCGGTTTCGAGCTCTGCGATCGCGGCGAGATCGGCAGCCGGCGGGCCCGAGTCGCAGCCGGCAGCGGCGAGCGCAAGCAGCGCGATCGTGGCGTAAGCGCGTGAGCTCATTGGCGTGCTCCCGTTCGCCCGCTCACGGGGTTCGGGTAGTGGAACGGCGGCACGAAGACGCCGGGGTAGGGCTCGTACTGCACGCTCGACGGCCGGTCCGGTGTGACCCCGCGCCCGGTAGCGTAGGCCTCGACGGCCTTGCGGTCCGTGTTCAGCCAGCCGCCTTCGTAGGGCGCGACGAACGTCGCATACCAATGCAGCTTGCGGATCTTCCAAACGCCGTTCTCTTTGACGTACTCGTTCTCGTAGACGCCTTCGCCCCAGTTGCCGCCCGAGCCGGCGCCCGATACGCCCGTCATGAGGAACAATCGCCAGCGCCCGTTCGCCGTTTGCCCGTCCTCGGCCACTGTGACGATCGGCTGGAGCTGGAAATGGTCGTTGAGCACGCCTTCGAGCGGGCCCTGCATTCCGTCGCTCAAGCTCAGCAAATAGCGGCGAATGCTGTCTTTGCCCGCGTAGACGCCGCTCGGGCCGATCTCTAGCGTGCCGTCGTCGGCGAACAGATCGACGACCTCGTCCCAAAGCATCTTGTCCGTGTAGTAGCCGTAGCTGCCCTGGAGATTCTCGATCTCGTTGATGTCAGCGACGCGCGTGGCGCGGGTTTCGACGGCCGCGAGCCGCGGGCGTAGCGCGGCCACGCGCTGTGCCGCGTCCAGCGTAGTCACCGGAGCTGCCGGCGCGACGCTGGTCTCCGCCGTGGGCGCGGCAACGCAGACCCCTGGCTCGCAGCGCCCCGACGCGGGATTGGCATAGTGATAGGGCGGCTGATGGACCGACGGATACGATTGATACACGGCGGACGGCGGACGGTCCGGCGGAAAATCCGCGAGCGGCGGGTTCATCGGCTCGGGCGCCTTGTGCCAGCCCGGCGAATAGGGCGCCGAGAAGGTCTGGTACCAATGCACCTTGCTGAACTTCCAGACACCGTCCTCCTTGACGTATTCGTTCTCGTACGGTCCTTCGGCCCACGTGGCGCTCTCGCCGTGCTCGCCGATCTGGATCAACGCGCGCCAGCGGCCTTTCGCCGTGCGGCCGTCGGCCGCCACGTGCACGACGCCTTGCAGGATCATGTGATTGAAGAGCTCGCCTTCTTCGAGCCCTTCGGCAACTGCTCCCTGCGTTGCTCTACCTCGGGCATCCCTGCCCTCGTCGCCGCCGACGATGCGATCGTAGAACTCCGCGATGCGCGCGCGGCCGACGTAGACCCCCGAGCCGCCGAGCTCGGCCGTCGTATTCGGGTCGTCGGCGAACAACGCGCCGATTTCACGGCTCAGCTTCTTGTCGACGTAGTAGCCGTAGGCGCGTTGCAGACGTTTGATGGCCTTCGTGTCCTCGAGCAGCCCGATGTCGCGCTCGAGCGTCGCGAGCTCGGTCTCGAGTGCTGCCAGCCGCGCTTGCGCGTCGGGTTCTTGGGCCCCGCCGGCGGCCGCGTACGCCACGATGCAGAGCGCAGCTGCGCTCCAAGCGCTCACCCTCTCGGT